>JBMSIW010000006.1:0-34879 GCA_049418265.1 Vulcanococcus sp. | reverse complement strand
GGCCTGCTCCTGGCGGCAGCCGGCACTCAGAAGGACGAGCAGTGCCGCGGCGCCGGCAGCGGCGATCCCGCGGGGCATGGCAGGGAGAAGCGCGCGCAGAGGAGCCCCGAAGCGTGCCCAACGATAACGATTCTCATCTTCGACGCCGGCGCTGTTGCTCGATAGCGTGAGCGCTGCTGCCGCCCCTGCGGTGTCCCTCTCGGTCAAGCAGATCCAGGTGCGCCGCGGCGAGCAGCTGGCCCTTGATCAGGTGAGCTTTTCCCTGGAGCCCGGCACCTTTACGGCGTTGGTGGGACCCAATGGGGCCGGCAAGAGCACCCTGCTGCAGGCCCTGGAGGGGCAGCTGCCCCTGGCCTCGGGCTCGATTGAGCTCCACGGTCAAGATCTGACGGCGGCCCTGGCGCGCCAGCACCTGGCTCTGATGCCCCAGCGCGGTGAGATCGCCTGGAGCTTTCCGATCACGGTCTCTGAGCTGGTGGGTTTGGGCCGTCTGGCCGCCAAGCGCCCTGGCTGTTGCGATGTGGAGGCGGCTCTGCAACGGGTGGGCCTGGCGGGTCTCGGTGGGCGCCGCCTGGATCAGCTCTCAGGGGGCCAGCAGCAACGGGCTCTGCTGGCCCGCACCCTCGTGCAGCCCGCTCAGATCCTGCTGCTGGATGAACCGTTTGCGGCCATTGATCCGCCCTCGCGCCAGGAGTTGCTGCGGGTGATGGCGCAGCTCAGGGATGCAGGCCTGACCTTGCTGGTCAGCAGTCACGACTGGGGCCGGGACCTTGATGCCTACGACCGGGTACTCGTCCTGGATCGTCAGGTGCTGGCCGATGGCACACCCCATGACGTGCGCCATGCCCTGGGCGATCTCAGGGTGGGCAATCACTGCTGCGGTTGAAGCTGACGCTCCTGGCAGCTGCGGCAGAGACCGAAGAATTCCAGGGTGTGGAAGAGCAGCTGGAAGCCCTCGGCGTGCTCCCCGTGCAGATGGATGTCGTGCATCGGGCAGTGCTCCAGCACCAGGGTGCTGCCGCAATCCACGCAGGTCAGGTGGTGCTCATCGCGATCCACCGGGGCAAAGAGGGCCTCACCGCTGGGCAGGTGCCGGCAGCGCACCAGGCCGCGCTGCTGGAGTTGCCGCAGGTGCCGGTAGACGGTCGCGAGTCCCATGGCCTGTGGGCTCTGGCGCAGTAAGCCGTGCAGGTCTTGCCCGGAGAGCTCACGATCGGCCTGGCGCAGTTGCTCCAGCAGGAGCTGCTGACGTTCGCTCGGGGCGGCAACCTGGGGTGACATGGCCGGAGCGAAGGGCGCAGCCCTGATCCTATGGACAGTGCTTGGTGGATGTTGCCCCTGCTGGTGGCCCTGGTGGTGGGCTGCCTGTGTCCGCTGACCGGCACCTTGCTGCTGCTGCAGCGCCGTCTATTCCTGGCCAATCTGGTTTCCCACGCTGTGCTGCCCGGACTGGCGCTGGCCCTGGCCCTGCGTCTGGATCCTGGGTTTGGTGGGGTGGTCAGTGGGGTGGCCGGTGCCCTGGTGGCCGAACGCTTCAGCCGTCCTGAGCGCCCTGGTCAGGCCGGCGATGAGGCCGTTCTCAACACCGTGCTGGCGGGTTTTCTGGGGCTGGGAGTCCTCTTGATCCCCTTGCTGGGTTTGCGGGTGGATCTGGAGGCCGTGCTGTTCGGTGATCTGCTCGCCGCCACGGGTTGGGATCTGCTGCGCAGCCTTGGCGCCTTGGCGGTGCTGCTGAGCCTGCTGGGCTGGCGTTACCGCCAATACGTCTATCTGGGGGTGGATCCGCTCGGGGCGGCCAGCGCCGGTTTGCCCGTGCGCCGCCTGCGCCTGTTGCTCACCTTGGCCACGGCCTTCACGGTGGTCACCGCCATGACAGCGGTGGGGGTGGTGCTCGTGATCGGCCTGATGGCTGCTCCCGCGCTGCTGGCCCTTGGCGGTGCCAGCAGCATGCGCCAATCCCTCTGGCGCGCGGCGGCCTTGGGCACGGCCCTAAGCGGCTTCGGTTTCTGGCTGGCCATTCAGCCCGGCGTCAATCTGCCGCCGGGGCCCCTGATCGGGGTGCTCTGTTTGGCTCTTCTTCCGTTCGGGGCTAAGGCTTTGCCTTGAGCAGTGGAGATCCGCCGACTGCCGCGACGGGCAGCGCCACCGGCAGGTTGGTGGGCAGTTCCGGAGTCGCCAGGGTGCTCAGCAGCTCTGGGCGGTTGCTCTCGAAATGCAAGTGGGGCCCACTGCTCCAGATGCCCGTGTTCCCGCAGGTGCCGATCAGATCGCCGCGGTTGTAGCGACCGGGCGGTTGGGCGCTGTTGAGGTGGCTGTAGCTGGTTTCAAGGCCCAGATCCCCCACCAGCACCACCGTGGTGCCGTGGGTGTAGCTGCGCTCCACCCGGGCGATCCCGTCATGGGCCGCGTGCACCGGCGTTCCCACGATGCAGGCGATATCAATGGCAGGGTGACCGGTTCGGACGTCCTGGGTGACAACCCCTGGCATCGGATGGAGCAGCTGCAGGGCTGGAACCAGGAGAGCAACCGGCAAGAAAACTTCCGCGATGGAAATCGGAAGCGAATCTTAAATTACGACCACTGAGACCCGGTTGTCGCCTATGCGACGGTTCTGGGACTCAGTGGGGGTGTTCGGCGCAGGGCATCCAGCGGGAGCCCATGGCGTGGGCGCCGATGCAGCCCAGTTCCTTGGCTTTTTCCAGGGCTTCTTGCTGGCTGGGATAGGCCATCAGGGCCGCCGGGGGCGCGGAATGGTGTTGGTGCGCTGAGGGCTGGCGTCCCAGCAGGGGCAGTTGCCAGATCCCCATGGCATGGACGCCGGCCACCAGAACGCCCATGCCCACCACGCAGGCATTGACCACGCCCATGCCCACCACGCCCAGGCTGAGGACGCCCATCGGCACCACGCCGATGCTGACCACTCCCATGGGTACGACCCCGATCGAGACGATCCCAAGGGGTGCAATCCCCACCGCCAGAAGTTTGGGCTCCTTGCCGCAGCTACTCATCGCGCCCCCTCAGTGAGCATGGCCACTGGCACCGCCATGGCCACCGCCACCGCCCTTCTCTTGGCTGGTCTGGTTGCCGCCATGTTCAGCGCAGGGCATCCACTGGTCACCCATGCGATGGGCGCCGCTGCAGCCGAAATGCGTCTTGGCGGCCAGCTCCGCTGCGGCCTTGGTGGGATACAGCGCTGGCACGGGTTTGGCCAGGCTGCTGCCAGGCATCAAGGGGAGCAGGGCTAGGCCGGCCCAGAGGCGTCGTTGCATGGGCGCGAACCTAGGCCACTTTTTTGGTTCTTCCGCCTGCTCAGAACGCCTCAGTCAGCAGATCGGAGATCGGGACCGCCGGCATCGAACCAGTCGGGCATGGCCTCAAAGCAGGCCGCGTTCTTCTCGTTTTCGCGGGCTTCCACTTTCCAGCAGCAGCTGCGGCCGCCATCGCGGGCCTGCAGCAGATCGTTGGCCCAGCCCCAGATCAGCTCGGCACTGGCTTCCATGCCGACGTTGCTCATCACCCGTAGATCGAGGGCGCCCTGTTCATGCAGTCCTTGCCACTGCTCCAGCAGGGGGTCATCGGCATTGACCAGAAAGGTGTGATCGAACTGCTCGGCCAGGCGCGCCTGCAGGGCCCCCAGGCTGGAGAAATCCACCACAAAGCCGTTCTGATCCAGGCTCCGGGCCTGAAACCAGAAGGTGAAACTGCGGCTGTAGCCGTGCACAAAACGGCAGTGTCCGGGATGCCTCCACTGCCGATGGCTGCAGGGATAGCCGCTGAAGGTTTTGCTGCAGGTGTAAGCGGCTCTCATGCCTGGTGGGAGGTGCGGGAGGATCGGTGCAGATCGATGAAGGCCCTTGCAGGCATCATTTCAGCCCCCCGATCCATCGCTGATCAGCTCACTTCGTTTTAACGAGGCGGGTTTGATCCCCGCGGTGGCGCAGGACTGGCTCGATGGGGCGGTGCTGATGGTGGCCTGGATGAACCGCGAGGCGCTGGAGCGCACCCTGGCCAGTGGCGAGGTGCATTACTGGAGCCGCTCGCGCCAGGAGCTCTGGCATAAGGGAGCCACCAGCGGCCACACCCAGCTCCTGCGGGGCCTTCGCTACGACTGCGATGCCGACGTGCTGCTGCTCACGATTGAGCAGAGCGGCGATGTGGCCTGCCACACCGGCGCCCGCAGCTGCTTCTACGAGGAGGGCGCTGCCCCGACGGCCGGCGGTACCCATGCGGCGCCTCCCCCCGCCGATGTCTGCACGGAGCTGATGCGGGTCATCGAGGGGCGTCGGGACCAGCCCGAACCCGGCAGCTACACGAACAAATTGCTCGAGGGTGGCGACAACCGCATCCTCAAGAAGATCGGCGAGGAGAGCGCCGAATTCGTGATGGCCTGCAAGGACAACAACCCCGCCGAGATGGCCGGGGAGGCGGCGGACATCGTGTTTCACCTGCAGGTCGCCCTGGCCCACCACGGCGTGAGCTGGCGTGAGGTTCAGCAGGTGCTGGCCCAACGCCGCGGTGCGCCGCGGCGGGAGTAGTAACTAGGGACTAGGGATTGGCTGGCCTGGGTGTCAGCCGCACGGGCAGGCCGTGGCGCAGGCCCAGGGTGCTGGAGGTGATCACCCGGTCGGATTCGCTCAGGCCCTGCAGCACGGGGTAGCGATCTCCCTGGAGCGGCCCCAGGCTCACCTTCCGTTGCAGGGCCACCAGGCTGTTGGGGGGCAGCTTCAGGTTGGCCTTGCCCGGGTCCGCTTTGAGCTGGCTGGGGGAGCCGACCACAAAGACAAAGGTTTGCCCGAACTGGCGGGTCACGGCGGCAAAGGGCACCGAGAGCTGACGCTTGGCCCCCACGATCAGGCGGGTCCGCAGCCGCTGGCCGTCGCGCAGCTGACCGTTGGCGTTGTTGATCGTGGCCTTGGCCAGCAGGGTCTGGCTGCTGGCGTTCACGGTGGGATCGATGCTCGTCAACCGGCCCTTGGCGAGGGGCCGTTGGCTTTGACCATCCAGCAGCTGCACCAGCTGGCCCTTGGCCAGCTGATTGGCCTGACCCGCGGGGACATCGATGCGGGCCTGGAGGCTTTCGTTGCGGATGATCCGGCTGAAGGGGGTCCCGGCTTGCACCAGATCCCCAGGCTTCACGCTGAGATCGCTGATCACCCCAGCGATGGGTGCCCGCAGGTCCTTGTAGGCGAGATCGGCCAGCCTGGCGCGCAGCGCCTGGCGGGAACCCACGGCTTTGGCCCGGAATTCATCCCGCTGCAGCGCCGTCGCGGCCCCTTGTCTGACCAGGCCCTCCAGGCGTTGGTAGGCAAGCCGGTCGGCTTCGCTCTGGGCCTTCAAGGCGGTGACATCCGCCTTGAGCTGGGCCTGATCGAGCACCAGCAGCAATTGCTGCGGCTCCACCCGATCGCCGGCTCGCACCAGAACGCGCTGCACGCGCCCGGCCGCTTGAGCGGCGAGCTCAATTTCCTCGGTGGCCTCCAAGGTGCTCACCGTGTCGATGCTCTGAACGAACACCTCCGTCTTGGGCTGGGCTGCGCTGACCTGTTGCGGTGGCTTGCCGCTGCCGCTGCTGCAGCCCACCAGGGCCATCAGGGCCAACCCACTGAAGCGGCGAACCAGGGTCACGGCCTGGAGGGACAGGGTGCGCTCAGCCATGCTGCCCTCTGATGCGCCACCGCAGTTCCCAGCCCTTCAGCAAGCGGTAGGTGCTGGGCACGACGAAGAGGCTCAGCACCGTGGCCACCAGCAGGCCTGAGAAGACCACGGTGCCGATGCTGATGCGGCTGCTGGCACTGGTGCCGCTCGCCAGCACCAGCGGCAGGAAGCCCGCCAGCGAAGAGATGGCTGTCAGCAGGATCGGCCGCAGCCGCGCCTGGGCCGCCTCGCGGATGGCGACATCAAGCTGCAGGCCTTCCTTGAGGCGTTGGTTGGCAAATTCGACGATCAAGATGCCGTTCTTGGCCGCCAGGGCCACCAGCACCAGCAGACCCATCTGGCCGTAGACATCCAGGGGGAGCCCGCGCAGGGCCAGGCCCGCCAGGGCGCCCAGCAGGGCCAAGGGCACCGTGATCAGGATGATCAGCGGGTCCAGCAGGTTTTCGTAGAGAGCCGCCAGCACCAGCCCCATCACCAGCACCGCCAGGGCGAACACCCGCACGCTGTTGCCGCCGGATTGCTTCTCCTCCCGGGCCAGGCCGCTCCACTCCAGGTCCGTGTTGGAGCCGCCCAGTTGTTGTTGGAGCCGCTCCAGCTCCGCCATGGCTTCACCGCTGCTCACGCCGGCAGCGGGCAGGGCCCGAATCGTGATGGAGCGCACCAGGCGGTTGTGGTTGATGGTGCTGGCGCCGCTGGAGGGAATCACCTGAACCAGTTGCCCGACGCTGATCAACTTGCCGGTTTTGGAGCGCACCTGGAGCACCAGCACGTCCTCAATGTCACGGCGACCGCGGCCTTCCAGTTGCACGATCACGCGCCGCACCTGGTCGCCTTCAAAGCTGTCGTTGACGTAGCTGCTGCCCAAGCTGGCCTCCAGGGTGCTGACCAGATCGCTGAGCTCGACCCCCAGGGAGGCCATCTGCAGACGGTTGGGCTCCAGCCGCAACAACGGGGCATCGGCGCTGAAGCGCGTCGAGACCCGCTCAAACCGTCCCGTGGCATTGGCGGCCTCGATCAGACGCTGCGCCTCCTGGGCGAATTGCGCCAGGCTGAGTTGACCGTTGCTGGTGTCGAGCAGCTCCAGCTCGAGGCCCCCCTCGCTGCTGAAGCCCCGCACGCTGGGAGGTTGGCTGAGCTGCACCATCGCTCCTTTGATCTGTTTGCGCAGCGAGCGATTCAGTCGTGTGGCGACGGCCTCGGTGCTGGGGTTGCCGGCTCCGCGCTCACCCAGCGGATGCAGTCGCAGAAACAGAAGCCCTTTGTTCGGGGTGCTGTCGCCAAAGGAGCGACCGGCATAAAAGTTGCCGGTGCGAATGGCGGGGTCGGCGGCGGCCACGGCGCGCACCTGATCCATGACCACCTGGGTGCGCTCCAGGGAGAGGCCCGAGGGCAGCACGACCACGCCCCGCAGCTGGCCGTTGTCTTCCTGCGGGATGAAGGCCGTCGGCCACCAGCTCAGGCTGAGGGCGGTCAGGAGCAGTCCCACCAGCAGGCTGGCCAGCACCCGGCGTCGCTGCTGCAGGGAGCGCTCTAACCAGCGCCCATAGGGCTGCTCGAGCGATTCCAGCCAGCGGCGCGGTGGATCAATCCAACGTTCCAGCCAGGCCGGTTCCCGCTGCTCGGCGTGGAGGATTCGGCTCGCGGCCACAGGGGTGAAGCTGATGGCGTTGAAGGTGGAGACCGCGATCGCCGCGCTGATGCTGATCGCGATGGGTGCATAAAGCCGGCCCAGGCTGCCTTCCATGCCGATCACCGGCAGAAAGACCACGACCAGCACCAGGGAGGTGGCGACCACGGCTCCCCCCAGTTCGGCCATGGCATCGCGGGCTGCCTTCAGGGCTGAGGCGCCCTGCTCCAGGCGGCGACCGATGTCCTCGCTGACGACGATGGCGTCATCCACCACCAAGCCCGAGGCCAGCACCATGCCGAACAGGCTGAGGGTGTTGATCGAGCCCCCCGCCAACTTGATCAGGCTGATGGAGCCCAGCAGGGAGATGGGCACCGCCAGGGCACTGATCAGGGCCAGACGGCTATTGCCGAGTCCCAGCAACAGCGCCAGAAAGACCAGCAGGACCGAGTCCCTGAGGCTTCCGGCGGTTTCGCCGATGCTGGCCCGCACGTTGTCGGCCTCATTGACGATCAGCTGCAGGTCGATCCCGGGGGGATAGCTGGGCTCCAGTTCTTGGAGGGCGGCTTCCACCGCTTCGCTGACCGCCAGGGCATTGCTGCCATCCCGTTGGTAGACCCCTAAGGCGACCGTGCTGCGGCCCTGCAGGTTGGTGGCGACGGTGTCATAGGACTCGCTGCCCAGGGTGACCCGGCCGATGTCCCGCAGCAGCACCACGCCGCCGTCGGGTCCCTGGCCCACCACCAGTTGCTCCAGCTCTTCGGGGCTGCGCAGGCGTCCCTCCATCAGCAGGGGCAACGTGGTGGCCTGGCCTGCGGGCATGGGGGCTTCACCGGTCTGCCCCAGGGCGGCAAGAACGTTCTGGGACTGCAGGGCCCGCTGAACATCCGCAATGGTGAGCTGCCGCTCCAGCAGGGCATCCGGGTTCAACCAGAGCCGAAAGGCCAGCGGACTGCCGCCAAAGAGGGTGACGTTGCCCACCCCCTCGACCCGCTGCAGCCGCTCCTGCACCACCTGGCTGACCCAGCCATTGAGAAAGGCCTCGCTGTAGCGCTTGGGCTCGGCGCTGAAGCTGAGCACCATCAGCAGGTCGTCGGAGCTGCGCCGCACCTGGACCCCCAGCCGCACCACCTGGGCCGGCAGGCGACGCAGCACCTGGGCGATCTCGTTCTGGGCGTTCACCTGGTTGAGTTCCGGTGAGCCGCCCCGGAAGTTCAGGCTGATGCTGCTGCCGCTGGCGCTGCTGCTGGAGCTGATGCTGTCGAGACGCTCCAGCCCGTTGAGCTGCTTCTCCAGGAGCGCGGTGACGCCCTGTTCCACGGCCTCGGGGCTGCCGCCGGGGTAGCTGCTGCGCACACTCACGCGCCCAGGGGCGATGGAGGGGAGGTTCTCCACCTGCAGGCCCCCCAGGCTCAGGGCTCCCATCAAGAGGATGAGCAGGCTGAGCACCAGGCTGAAGATCGGCCTGCGCAGGAAGAGATCGGAAAGGCTGCGCCGCTGTGGCGAACTCATGGCTTGGCCTGCTGCAGGGGCGGTTGCTGTTGCAGCCAGATCAGACTGGCCTGGTCCCGCGCGCTGAGCTGCAGCACCGGTTTCGGCCCGGCATGGACGGCCATCACATCGCCGGCTTGATCGCTGTGGCCCCAAAGACCGAAGGCATGGCCGAGCTCATGGAGGGAGGTGGCCTCGATGGCTGTCTGCGCTTGTCCTGGACTGATCAAGACGGTGATTTGGGGCTCCAGCTGCCAGCTCTCCCCGCGCTGCACCTGCTGCAACTGCAGGAGGGCCCGGCCATGGCTGGCCCGGTTGTTGAGCAGCGGCGGGCGCCGTCGCTGCACCTGCACTTGGGCGCGTTGCGGGTCCTCAACCAGGGTGATCGGCAGGTGAGCCTGCCACGTGCCAAGGGCCGAGAGCACAGCCTGATGCCAGCGCTTCTCCCAGATGGCCGCAGGCCCGGAGGCATGAACCGGTTCCACCCAGACGCACCAATGGCCGCGAATCGGCCAGCCGGCGGCGGTGGTCTGGAGGCGGTGGCGGTAATCGAGGCCGTTATCCGCGTGGATCCCGGGTTCGAGCAGCAGGGGCGCCTGGCTTTGCCAGGGACGCACCTCTGCGGCCGGGGGGCAGGCGGCGGGTGGCAGCTCCATCGGCTCCGCTCTATCGGCTCCGCTCTATCGGCTCCATGGAAGCTGGCCTCAGCCGGGCAGGCCCACTCCCCGGGCCATCAGGGTGGCCAGCAGAGGAATCAGGGCAAAGCCCACCAGTTCAATGTTCAAGATCCACGCCAGTCGCTTGGCCAGGGCCTCGCTCACCTGAGGCAGCTCGCCTTTGCGCAGGGGAATGGCCCAGAGGATGTAGGTGACGGTGGGATAAAGCGAGAGGCCGCCCACGGAGAGGTAGAGGCCGACCTTCCACCAGAACAGGGGATTCTGCGTGTAGAACTCGCTGCCCTGACCGAAATAGAGCACCCGAAGAATGCCGCTCACCAGCAGGGCGAGGGCGGCCATGCCGTAGACGACATCCGTGATCACCATCAAGGTGGCGTCCTTGCGGTTCGGATTCGGCTGAATCAGGCGCCGCTCCAGCACCAGGGCGCCGAAGCAGAGCATGAAACTCAGGTAGTGGACGTAGGCCACGCCCGCCCGGGGCAGCACGGAAGGGGAAAGGTCGGCAAGCAGGGCCGAGAGGGCGGACATGGCGCGTCGCTGAGTGGCCCATGACCGTAGCGAGGGCCGGCCTTGCACTGTTTGTTGTTAGGCATTGGTAGGCATCGTGAAGATGCAAAGAGAATCTGCACTTGGGAAGCAACTTTGAAACTTGGAAGCTTTTTAGTTGCTTTCATTCGAGAGCGAAAAAGCTTCTAGGTTCAAAACAGCAGAACCCGCAATCATGGCCAGCTCGCTGAGTGCTTTTCTCGGGGAAATTGGGCGTCACCAGTTGCTGACTCCCGAGCAAGAGTTGATGCTTGGCCGCAAGGTACAAGCCATGGTGCAGCTGCATGAGCGCTGCGCTATGGCTGGTGGTGTCGGCGAGGCCTGCAGCTACAACGACATCGAGAAGCGCACGATGCGCGTTGGCGAACGTGCCAAAGATCAGATGATCACGGCCAACCTGCGGCTGGTGGTCAACCTCGCAAAGCGCTACCAGGGCAAGGGTCTTGACCTGCTTGATCTGATTCAGGAGGGCACCCTTGGCCTGACGCGGGCTGTCGAGAAGTACGACCCGACCCGCGGACATCGTTTCAGCACCTATGCCTACTGGTGGATCCGTCAGGGTCTCAATCGTGCCCTGTCGACCCAAAGCCGCACGATTCGTATTCCTGTCAATGTGAACGAAAAGCTGACGCGGCTGCGTGCTGCAAAAGCTCGTCTGATGCAGCGCAATGGCATGGCTCCGACGGCGCAGCAATTGGCCAAGTCTCTGGCCCTGCCCTTGGAGGAAATTGAGGATTTGCTGGGTTGTGAACTGCGCTCCGTGACGGTCAGCCTGCAGGGGATCGTGAAGTCCAAATCCGATCCCACAGAGCTGGTGGATGTGCTGCCCAGCGATGAGTTGCCCCCGATGGAGCGCTGTGAACTGGCGGAGCGCAATGCCGCCGTCTGGACCTTGCTGGATCAGTCCAACCTGACCCCCAAGGAGCGCACTGTTGTGATGCTGCGCTTTGGCCTTGATGGCAGCCATGAGTGGCGAACCCTCGCGGAGGTGGCTCGACTGCTCGGCTGCAGCCGCGAGTACTGCCGTCAGGTGGTGCAGCGCGCCCTGCGCAAGCTGCGCAAGGCCGGCATCCAGAGCGGTCTGGTTGAGGCCGGCAGCGCCATGGCCTGATCGCGGCCCCCGCAGAATGGAGCCACTGCTTGAGCTGCATTCAGCTGATGGCTGTTGATCCTGCGGGAACGATGGGCTCTGGACCCATCGACACCCCGGTGCTGGGTAGCACCGAGGTCGATGAAGGTGCCTTGCGTCGTCTGCTGCGGCGGGCCGGTCGCAGCTTGGCCCTGCCCGCCCTGGAATGCCTGGAGTTGCTGCTGGATGCTCAGACGCCTCCCCAGGTTCGGCTGACCATGCTGGCCGCCTTGACCTATCTCTTTGTGCCGACCGATCTGATCCCGGATTTCATTCCTGCGGCGGGTTTCAGTGATGACCTGGTGGCTCTGACCGCTCTGCTCGGTCTCTGCGCGCGTCACCGCAGCGAGGCGATTCGTCTGCGGGCGCAGCGCAAACTGGATCGCTGGTTCCCTCCGGTTCGCTGATGGCGGCCCTCACCACTGAGCAATTGGACGAGCTGCAGTCCTTCCTCAAGGACTGGCTTCGTCATAGCGGCCGTACCCAGGCGGACTTGAGACGCGCCCTGCGGGCGAGCTCGATCCGGATGCCTGTGTTGCTCGATGAGCTCGATCGCACCTACCGCAAGGACGGCTTGGTGGGTTTGGCCGAACGGCTCTGTGAGATCGAGGAGCTGTGGCAGCGCGAGGACAGCGGCGAGGTGGATGTGCTGCCGGCCCTGGCGGACCCCGACGATGCCCTGGGTCAATTGGATTTGCTGCTCGAAGAAATCCGTCTCGACATCGGCGACGCCTGACGGCCCCCGGCAAACACGTCAGAGTGGGTGCATCCATAGGTGGAGTCATGACCACGATTCGCGTGTTGGGCAGCAGCCTTGTCTCCGTTCTGCTGGTGGCTGGATCTGGATCCCACCATGCCGTGATGGCTCAGGCCGAGAGTTTTCTGTGGGGCCCAGGTAGCAACGTCGGACCTTCGACCACCGTGGAGCCCAAGAACTGCGTGCGCGGTGCTGACGGGAGCATCAGCTGCGACACCAAGCTGGTGAACCCACCAGGGGATACTCCTGCCAAGCCTCAATACGAACCGTTCAAGAATTGATGAAGCTGATCAGCGATCGCACCTATCTGCGCGGCATCACGCTCTTTGAGAGGTCTCTGGCCAAGGTCCTCTCCACCACGCTCACCGTGGTTCTGGTGGTGGCCACGGTGCAACTGCTGATCTTCCTGGGCAGCGATCTGCTTGATCTCCAGGTGAACTGGACCGGTGAGGGTCTCGTCAGCCTGCTGGATCAGGTGCTCGTCATCCTGATCGCGCTGGAGGTTCTGCAGAACCTCACCGCTTACCTGCGGGAGCACGTGGTTCAGATCGAGCTGGTGCTGGTGACGGCGCTCACGGCCGTGGCGCGAAAGGTGATCGTGATGCCGCCGGGGGTGCAGAAGAACCCGGCGGATCTGATCGGTCTCGGTTTCGCCATCCTCTCGTTGGCCGCGGCCTACTGGTTGGTGCGGCAATCGCACCTCAGACGTCTACCGTCACGAAAAGAGCCAACCAGATCGTCCCAGGAGCTGGATCCGTAGAGATCACCCGATGCAGGCGGTGCGGAGCGATGTAGAGCAGATCGCCGATGCAGAGATCGCGCTCTTCAGGTTCGTCGTCGAATTGCAAACGGGCACTGCCTTTCAGCAGTAGCACCCATTCCTGTTCGCTCTGGTCGTACCAGTGCCCCTCAGGGCTGCTGGCCCCGCAGGAGTGAATGCGCTCCAGGCGCCACTGCTGGCCTGAGGCCAGGATTTCGATCGCTTCGGTGCCCTCCGCGGGGCAGGGCGCACTGAGCAGGTTGCGTTGATCGCTGTGCTGTGAGCGGCGCTGAACACTGTTGGTACTGCTGTCTCCCCAACGTCGACCGATGTCGAAGCCGAACTGGGAGGCCAGGCTGACGACATCGTGGTGGCTCTCGCAATCGCGCAGGGCATCGCGCAGGGCCGGTTGCGCTTCTGAGAGCGCGACGAAGGCATTGAGCTGCTGAATCTTGTTCAGGAATTGCTGGAGTTGAGCCTCGGCCATTCCTTCAGTATCGGTTTCCAGAGGTTGAAGCGCTCAAAGCGCACCCCATTGATCAACAGCTCCTCCCGCCAGCGCACCATCCAGCCCTGCCTGATGAGCAGGGGCTTCGAGACAAAACTGGCCTCGGTGCGCAGGATCTGGCAGCCATCGAGGCGGGCCTGATCTTCCAGGGCCATCAGCAGCCGTTGGCCATGGCCCTGCCGTTGGGCTTTTGGATCGCAGTAGAGCAGCGAGAGTCGATCGAGGGGAGCCCGTAGGGCAAAGGCGACCACGCTGCCGTCATCAGCGCAGCTCACCAAACCTTGTCCGCTCTGCAAGGGTTCATGCAGTTGTGTTGCCTGTGCTGCCCAGGCTGATTTTTGTGCTGAGCTGTACAGCGATGGATCGCAACTCAAGACCGCCGCTTGATAGATGGCGATCAGTTGATGATGATCCTCCCTCGCCATGGCACGGATCGCGGGCATCGGATCACTTCATTCGTGTCAATTCAACTGGATGATGTCTGCTTTTTCGGCTGAGGGGCTAGCCGCTTGATAAGCGGTGTTGTATGTTTCTGGCGCAGTTGGGGGCAACCCTTTAGATCAATGCTCACCGGTTCTGAATTGCTGGCGAAGGTTAAAGAGCTGGGTGATGTAGGTAAGTCGGAGATCGTCCGAGCTTGTGGCTATGTCTCCAACAAGAAAGATGGTGGCGAGCGCCTGAACTTCACCGCCTTCTACGAGGCGCTGCTCGAAGCCAAGGGTGTGGAGCTGGGTGTCAGCAGCAAGGTCGGCAAGGGCGGCCGCAAGCTGAGCTACGTCGCCACTGTCCAGGGCAACGGCAACCTGCTGATCGGTAAGGCCTATACCGCCATGCTTGATCTGCACCCCGGCGACGAGTTCGAAATCAAACTGGGTCGTAAGCAGATCCGTCTGATTCCTGTCGGCGGCACCGACGAAGACGAAGAGTGATCCTTCGGCCCTAACGGCTGAGTTTGATCTCGACCTGTTGCGTCCCCTCGCCATTGGCGGGGGGATTTTTTTCGCGCTTGCGCTCTATCTCGCTCTCCAGCGCGAACCCGTCGCCGCGGTAGTCCTCCGGGTGGCAGCTCAGCAGCAGGATCTGAACTCCCTGGGCCATCCCCCGTTGCAACATCTGCTTTAAGAGGGGCAGTCGATCGCGGTCGGTGTTGGTGAAGGCGTCATCAAAGACCAAGGGCAAGCTGCCGTCGTAAGCCCCCAGAAGAACTTCTGCCATGGCCAGTCGCAGGGCGCCGGCCATTTGTTCGCGCATCCCGCCACTGAGGCGCTCGAAGTCGTAGGCCTCGTGTTGCTGAAGGAGTTGGAGTTTGTTGAATCCCTCCTGCGGATCGAACTCGAGCAGGGCCTGCTGCGATTCGCCCACCAGCAGCTCCAGGTAGGGATGCATGGCTTCGCGCAGGGGCTCGCTGTAGCGGTTCGCCAGCTGTGCCTGAGCCTCATGGAACCGTTCCTGAAGCAACAGCAGAGCGCGTCCTTCGCGCTCCAGGCGTTCCCGCTCCTGCTGGGCCTCCTCCCAGCGCGCCTGGGCTGCTTCCAGCTCAGCGGTGGGATTGGCGGCACCCAAGCTGGTGCACTGCTGCTCGCACTGACCGCGTTCGCTGAGCAGCTGGTCTTTGCGCTGAGCCAGTTGATCCAGCAGGATCTCGGCGCCGGCGGGTCCATCGGACCATGGCTGCCGGTGCTGACGCAGTTGGTTCAGCTGCTGCTCCAGGGCCTGCAGCTGTTGTTGCCGCTGCTGCAGTTGTGCCTCCAGCCGTTGCTCGAGGTCTGCGTCCTGAGGGTTGCGCGCGCTCTGGCTCAGCCTCTGCTGGAGCTGGGCCAGGGAGCCGCTGAGTTGCTGCAGGCGGTTGCGTTGGGATTGCAGAGCGTCCCGTTGCTGTTGCTCCAGCGCCTGCTGCTGTTGCTGCTGCCGTTGGCCGGTGGCCAGCTCCTGCTCCAACTGCTGCGCCTGAAGCCGCAACTGCTGTTGCCACTGCTCCAGGGCGGGACGCTCCAGCTGCCGCGGGTCTCCACTTGGATGCTGACGGCTTGAGCTCTCGAGGACTTCGCTTTGCTGGGAGAGGTTTGCTTGCAGCTGCTGACGGCGCAGGGCGATGGCGGCAAGCCGATCAGCTAGTCCAGACCAGGGAATCTCCTGGGCCGCTTTGCGCAGATTGGCCAGTTCACTCTCGTGGCCTCGGCGTTGCACTTCGATCGCCTCGGCGGCCTCGCTATCGGGAACACCAAGGCTCTTCACCAGAGCGCTCCAGCTGCTGCGGCACTGCTCCAGCTCCTGTTGCGCTTTGGGGAGGGCTTGCCCGCCCCCGGGGCTGAGGCGCAAGCGCACGCCCTCGCCCACCTGCAGTTCGCTCTCCGCATTGAGCTGGTGCCGTTGACCGACCTGCAGCGGCACTCCCCCGACGCGAACGGTTTGATCGGCCTCCAGCACCTCCAGGCTGGCGGCCATCGCCTCGCAGCGCGCCTGGGCCTGGGCCAGGCTCTGCTCGCGGCGGCGCAGCTCACGCACCTGCTCGGCGCTGATCGGAGTCAGTTGAGCGAGGGCCTCTTTGTGTTGTTGAGCCTGCTCTTGCAGAGATTGGAAGCGTTGTTGATGGGCTTCGAGCTGCGCTTGTTCCCGCTGCAGTTGATCGAGATCCAGCAGGACTTGGGCGAGATCCAGCCCGCTGCGCTGTTGCTGCAGGGCCTTCTGCTGCTCCGCCAGGTGCTGCTGGAGGGCAACGCCTTGCTGCTGCTGCTTGGCCAGTTGGCTCTCCTGTTGCTCAAGGGTCTGCTGGAGCTGCTGTTGCTCGAGCTGCTGTTGCTGTTGGCTGCGCTCCAAGTCGGCGCGCTGCTGGTTCTGGCTGCGCAGGCTGCTGAGCTGAAGCTGCAGGGGTTCCAGTTCGGCGGTTTGCAGACGCTGCTGTTGCTGCAGTTGGAGCTCTTGCCGCAGGGCGGGGAGCTGCTGGAGCTCGAGTTGCTGGAGCTGCTCACCGAGGCTGCGCCAGCGCTCCATCGCTTGCTCGAGATCCAGCAGCCGTTGGCGGGCCTGCTCCAGATCTTGCTGGGCGGCACTCTCGCGGTTGATGGCCTCAGCCAGCGGCGAGCCAGCCTTGATGCGGCCGGTCGCGGTAAAGAGTGGAGCCAGGCGCTGCTGCAGTTGCTCCAGCACCAGGCTGTCGCGGGCTGACTGCAGGGCGCCGCTGTTGCCGTTGCCCTGCAGTCGGTTGATCAGCCGCTCGTAGTCGTAGCTCTCCGGTTTGCCGCCCAGGGGATTGGTGCCGGATTCCCCTTGCCGTACCCAGAGGTGAGCCCAGCGCTCCGGCAGTTGGTTGATCCGCCGCCCCTCCACCGGGCCTTCCATGCCCAGCAGAGCCGCGAGCCGTTCTTCGGCCTCGGCGCCGCTGAGGGTTTCGCCGGCTGGGTTGCTCAGTTGGCAGGTTCCGCCGGAGCCGGCAAAGCGTTTGCGCAGGGTCCAGCGTTGGCCGGCGGCAGCAAAGCAGATCTCGACTTCGGGCAGTCCGCCATAGAGCCGGGAGCGCAACTCCTCCACCCCGCGGCCGGTGGCGGTGGATCTCAAGAACAGCCCCTTGTGGAGCGCTTCGACGATGGTGCTCTTGCCCGTTTCATTGGGGCCGCCGATCAAGGTGAGTTGCCGGCCAAAGCGCAGCGTCAGGTCTTCGTGCAGGCGCACGCGCTGGAGCCGGCAGGAGAGCAGCTGCATCGCCTCAGGCCCCCACGCAGCGGTGCAGTTCCGCCAGGGCCTGCTGCAGCAGGGCCCGTTCCTGCGCAGGAAGTTCGGGATTGCTCAGGTCCTGCTGGAGACGGCTCGCCACGGTTGCGATCAGCGGGTCATCGGCTCGGCTTGTGAGCTGATCGAGCTCGAGGGCATCGGGGGCTTCCTCGCAGCGGCCCCGTCGCTTGAGCCGCAGCAGCTGGGCTTCGAGGCGCTCCAGCAGCAGGGCGTAGCGCCGGTGGGCCTGGAAGCTGAGCCTGCCGCTCTCCTCGAGCAGGAGGAGATGTTGCCCGGGTTCATCGCCGAGCTGCTGCTCCAGGGATCGCTCCAGCCGCCCGAGATCCTCCTCACTGTGGAGCTCCACGCGATGGTGCAACCAGTGCAACGCGCCGGTGCGCTCAGCACTGACTTGGGGCAGGCCGCCGCGGTTGACGCGAACCGCCAGCACCTGTTCACCCTGGTAATCCTCGCTGCGGGGAAACCGGTCCGGCTCAGGAGTGCCGCTGTACCAAGCCTTGGCCTGGATCTGTTTGAGCCCATGCCAATCGCCGAGGGCGACGTAGTCGACCGCATCGAGCAAGGCGGGATCGAGGCGCAGCCGGTTGCGATCACTGCTGGGGTTCTCTTCGTCAGCATCGAGGTCATCGGCGCCAAAGCCATGGACAGATCCATGGGCCAGCAGGATGCGCGGCCGGTCGCTGGGGAGATCGCTCCACGCCAGATTGCGGATCCAGGCTGTGGGGTCCTCACTCTCGTGGCGGCGCAGCAATGGGCAGGGCAGGACGATCGCCTCCTCAAGGACCAGCGGCTCGCGCTCCAGGAGCACCTGCAGGTTGGGTGCACGCCGTTGCTGTTCGGCCTTGAAAAACGGCTGATGCCAGACGCTCCCTGGGGCCCCATGGTCGTGATTGCCGGGGATCACCAGAACCGGCAGGGGGAGTCGGCCGATGGCCTGGCAGACGGCACTGATGTCGCTGCTGCTGGGGGTGGGGGAGTCGAAGAGATCTCCGGCCACCAGCAGCAGGGAGGCCGCCTGGCTCTGGGCAACGGCGCCGATGCGATCGATGCAGTTGATGCGCGCCTGGCGCAGCAGGGCGCGTTTGTCTGGATCCTGGACCCGGGCAAAAGGCTTGCCGATCTGCCAGTCGGCGCTGTGCAGAAACGACAACATCGAGGATCGGGTGTTCAGGCTGTATTTCAGCGCGCCTTCCCCTGCCTTGGGCGCTGCAGACTGACGCTTGGCTGTCTGAGCCCGCCCCTGGGCCCGCTGACGATGATGTCCTGTTTCGCTTCTCTGGCCCGGCTGCTCTGCGTTGCGCTCCTGCTGCTGGGGCTGAGTGCCCCTTCAAAGGCGTGGGCGGCCGATGGTGCCCAGCTCTTTGAGATGCATTGCGCCGGTTGCCACGTCAACGGGGGCAACATCATTCGACGCGGCAAGACCCTGAAGATGGCGGCCCTGCAGCGTCAGGGTGTGGATTCGGCGGAGGCGATCGCTGTGATCGCGGCCCAGGGCCAAGGCCAGATGAGCGGCTATGGCGAGGTTCTGGGGGCTGAGGGGGTGGAGGCCGTCGCCGCCTGGGTCTGGCAGCAGAGCCAGGCGGATTGGCCCAAGAGCTGACTCAGCCCCCCTGACTCAGCCCCCCTGAATCAGAAGGCCTGAATCCAGGGGTAGACCTGGATTTCGGTCCAGATGCCGTTGCGCCAGTAGACGTCGTTCTTCAGTAGCGCCTCAACCTGCTGCTGGCTTTCGGCCTCATAGATGCCGAAGACATGGGTGCTGCCCTCGGTGGGCCCCAGGGTGATCAGCACCCCCTGATCCTTCTGTTGCTGCAGGCCAGCGAGGTGCTCGTCGCGATAGGGGGTGCGCTTCTCCAGCGCGTTCTCGCAGTAGGTCCCCCAGAGAACAAAGCGCACGTCAGAGCAGGCGTCGGTCCGGGAAAGTTACAGCCAGCCCCCAGCCAGGATCGGTTGGCGGATTTTGCTGGGCAGCAGGATCGGCTCGTAGCTGGGTTGGGCGTTCGCGCTGTCGCTCCAACGCACCTTGCAGCGGAAGCTGCTGCCATCGGCCGTGCGCTTGCGCTTCAGGACGAACTGCTGCACGACGGCCTTCTCGGGCATCAGGTACTGGGCCTGGTTGCAGGCATCCACCTCGGAGATGTTGGAGGTGTACTCACTCCAGCCGGCCCGGGCGGCGGGGGCCCAGCAGAGGCCAGCGAACAAGAGGCCGGCGGTGAGCAGACGTCGGTGTGCCATGGGGCCGGCCGCAGCAGATCAGTGGGCCCATTCTGACGGCTGGCGGCAAGCTCAGCGGATCAGGCCCCAGCGGCCCATGAAGGGCCAGCGCATCTGCAGCGGTTCTGTGCCATTGCGGGGCCAGAGATCACGCAGTTCAAGCGCGAGCTCGGCGAGGGGATCCGCGCCCTCACGGCGGGCCTGCTCCACCGCTGACCAGGTGCCCAGGTAGCCCAGGAGATCGCGCAGGTCCCAGTGCCGCTCGATCCAGAGGTCCTCGGGGAACGGCCAGTCCTGGCCAGGGAATGGGAGCCCGGCATAACGCTGATCGACCCAGTGGCGCTGGGGCGGCCACCAGGGCTCCAGGGTGCGGCCATAGAAGCGATCCAGGCTGGCCTGCAGAGCCTGGTGCGGCAGCTGCAGTGGCAGGTAGCCGATCCAGGCCATGACGGCTCCCGGCCGGGCCACCCGCCGGACCTCCTGGTTGAAGGCCTCACCGGCGAACCAGTGCACGGCGGCCGCCACCAGCACGCCATCGACGCTTCCGCTGGCGAGGCCGCTGGCCTCGGCGGGGGCCTGCCGGTAGTGGATGCGGGGATGGGCGGGGGCGTGACGAAGCTGCTCAGCGCTGGCGTCGCTGGCTTCGACCCTGGCGAAGTGCCCGGCGAGGGCCAAGGAGGCCTGGCCGCTGCCGCAGCCGCAATCCCAGACCACCTGCTGGGCTGGGCAGCGCTCGGCAAAGGCCGCGAAGAAGGCGTCGGGGTAGGTGGGGCGATGCGCGGCGTAGGCCTGCGAGACCGCTCCAAAAAGATCGGAGGCCCGATCAGGCATCCAGAGCGGTGCGCAACTGCTGGCAGAAGGCCCCCGCTGCAGCGGCGATGTCGCGCTGCTGGGCGTGGGCTTCGGCCATCACCTTCACCAGCGCACTGCCCACGATGGCGCCGTCGGCGCCCCAGTCCCGCACCTGCCGGGCTTGCTCCGGCCCGGAGATGCCAAAACCAACGGCCACCGGGGTGGGACCCATGGCCTTGAGCTGCTGCACCAGACCGGCCACGCGGCTCTCAATCGTGGTGCGAACACCGGTCACCCCGGTCACGCTGACCAGATAGGTGAAGCCGCGGCTGGCGTTGGCGATCCGCCCCATGCGATCGGCGGGGGTGGTCGGCGCCACCAGCAGCACCAGATCCAAGCCCGCTGCAGCGGCGATGGCGGAGAGCTTTTCGGCTTCCTCGAGCGGCAGATCCGGCACCACCAGGCCAGCGGCCCCGGCGGCGGCGGCATCGCGGCAGAAGGCCTCCATGCCCCTGTTCAGCAGGGGATTGCTGTAGGTGAAAAGGATCACCGGAATGGAGAGCTCACCGCGCAGGCTCTGCAGCATCTCCAGCACGCGGCCAGGGGTGGTGGCGGAACCCAGGGCGCGGCTTGCGGCGGCCTGAATCACCGGGCCATCGGCCAGGGGATCGCTGTAGGGGATGCCCAGCTCGATCATGTCGGCGCCGGCGGCTTCCAGGGCCAGCAGGGCGGATCGGGTGGCTCCCAGGTCCGGATCGCCCGCCATCAGAAAAGGCATCAGGGCGCAACGCCCCTCGCTGCGGAGCTTGTTGAAACGCTGCTGGATGGGGGTGCTGGTGCTCACGGCAGCGCATTGGCTGCCCGTGAGCCTATGGGGTCACAGGAACCGAGAGCTTCAGCTTTCGCTGGTCTCCTCGATTTGTCCGAGCTCCCGCAGAAGCCGCTCTTGCTCGTCTGGGGGCAGCGCGGCGAAGCGCTCCTGAAGCTCCTCGTCGGTGGCCGCGTCGTAGACCGCCCGGAAGCGACGCCGCTGCTCCATGTAGGTCATGTTTCCGGTCACGACCCGCAGCAAATAGGAACCGGTCCAGACCAGAACGATCACCACCAGCACAGCCTGGGCGGCGATCCCGGCGCTGAAGCCCTCAAAGCCCGCCGCCTGGAAGGCCACGTAGCCCAGCCCACCGATGCCAAAGATGGCGAGCCCGGCCAGCAGGGCCTTGCCCCGGGTGATGCCCGTTCCCATCAGACCTGGCCCTGTCCGTGCAGACGCAGGTTCACGAAGGGTGCGAAGACGATGAGACCCGGGAAGAAGAGGAAGACCAGGCCGTAGATCGCCGTGCGCTCAAGCTTGCCCATCACGGTCCAGCGCTTGGCCATCCAGGCCATCAGGGCCAGGGGCACCGCCACCAGGTAGGCCCCGCCCAAGGCCAGATAGGCCCCGATCACCAGCAGGGTCTCCCCAGAAAGTGAGCTGAGAAACCCAGGCAGGGGCACGGCAGCTGAATCAACTGCGGACAAATCTAGGATGGGCCGGCGGAAGCGCGGGTCTGCGCCTTCGCCGCCGGGGACCATGGCGGAATTGGTAGACGCAGCGGACTTAAAATCCGCAGACGGCAACGTTGTGAGGGTTCAAGTCCCTCTGGTCCCATCTCGCCCAGTAAGGGCTTCCGAGTGAAGGCTCCCGAGCGAGGGCTTAGCACCGGCATGTCCCTGATGTCTTCATGACAGAAGGGCTGACAGTGCTCGGAGCCGTCGCCAGGGTGAGGGCTGTCGAGCTCATTGCCTGCCTGGATGCTTGAGCTGCTGCCGCCGCTCAACGATCACAACCTGCCGTGGATGGACACCATCCACCCGATCGTTGTCCACTTTGTGATTGCGATGGCACTGATCGGGTTCGTGTTCGACCTGATCGGGGTGCTGTGGCGGCGTCCAGCGCTGTTTGAAGTCAGCTTCTGGAACCTGCTCTTCGCGACGGGCGCCATCTTCGTGGCGATCATCTTTGGGCAGGTGGAGGCCGGCCTGGCCGCTCCCTATGGAGCCGCCCGCAACATCCTTGATCTGCACACCACGATCGGCTGGTCCCTGGCTGGGGTGCTCTCCCTGCTGACCGCGTGGCGCTACGTGCTGCGCAACCGTGATCCCGAGGCGCTGCCGATTTCGTTCCTGGGAGCCGGGACGTTGGTGAGTGCCCTGATCGTTGTTCAGGTCGTGCTCGGCGACAAGTTGATCTGGACCTACGGCCTGCACACCGTGAAGGTGGTGGCGGCCATGCGGGAGGGGTTGATCTGATGACGACCGCCGCAGAGCTGTTGGCCCTGGCTTATCAACCGGAGTCGGTTCCGCTGGAGCAGATCGCCTCTGATCTGGGTGCCAATGGACTGCCCTATGCCCTGCCCATTCACCCGAATTTGGTGCACCTCACCATCGGGCTGTTTGTGATCGCGATTGCCTTCGATGTGGTGGGGGCGCTCTATCCGCTGGAGAAGCGTCTGTTTCGCTTCCTCGCCCTGCCGATCACCCGAGGCGGCTTCCACGATGTGGGTTGGTACAACCTGCTGGCCTGCTGTCTGGTGACCTTTGTCACGGTCGCGAGCGGCTTTTACGAGATGCTCACGGCGGTGCCGTTGCCCGGGGTGGTGAGCACCTTTGGTCTGGGCAGCATGACCACGATGCTCTGGCATGGCGTCGGTGGGGTTGCCCTGCTCACGATCATCACCGGCATGACGGTGTGGCGTGGCTTTCAGCGCTACCGCTGGCGCCGCGACATGGGCCGTCAGGTCCAGTGGCTGTATCTGCTGGTGGGGGTCGCGATGTTTGCGCTGCTGGGCTTGCACGGCACCCTCGGCGCGCAACTGGCCGCGGAGTTCGGAGTTCACATCGCCGCTGATCAGCTGCTGCAGGCCGGCGCTGATCTGCACGTCGCTCTGCCATGACCAATACCGCTCCGCGCTCTCCCCTGTCGCGCATTGCGCTGGCTGCCCTGGCGGGGTGGGTGCTGCTCCTGGTGGCGATCAGCCGCTGGATGGGAGAGCAGGCCCGTCACTGGTTGCCGGTGCAGGCCTCCACGGCAGCTCCCTTGGTGGACAACCTGTTCAGCCTGGAGACGGCGATCGGCACCTTTGTCTTCCTGGCGGTCGTCTCGGTGATGGGCTGGGTCGTCCTGTTCAACCGCGCCGAGAAGTACGACGAAACCGATGCGGTTCCGATTGAGGGAAACACCCGTCTGGAGGTGATCTGGACCTTGATCCCCTTCCTGTTGGTAATGGCCATTGCCTTCTGGACCATTCGTGCCATGGATGACCTGGGGATGCTCGGGCCGATGGAGCACATCCATCCCCGCAACAGCCTGGAGGAGGTTGGCGGCTACCCGGCTGACCGCTTGCCCCCGGAGCAGGTTGAGGTGATTGCCCGGCAATGGTCCTGGGAGTTTCGTTATCCCGGTAGCAACGTCTCCTCGACGGAGCTCCACCTGGCGTTGGATCAACCGGTGACGCTGCGTTTGGTCTCAGAGGATGTGCTCCATGGCTTCTACATCCCGGCCTTTCGCGTCAAGCAGGACGTGGTGCCTGGGCGAGCCATTGATCTGAACATCACGCCGACGCGCGAAGGCGTCTATCGGCTGCGCGATTCCCAATTCAGTGGCACCTGGTTTGCGGCGAATCAGGCCGACGTGGTGGTGGAGAGCGCCAGCAGCCACAACACCTGGCTCGAGCAGGCCGCCCGCCATCCGCTTCAGCCCGGCTTGAGCGTGGCGGTGCAGGAGTACGCCGTGCGTCAGTCGCGCTCCAATCCGGGTTGGGCAACGGTGCCTCCCGCTCCACCCCCTCAGGTGAATGTGCCTGGAGATCCCCATCAGCCCCATGAAGCCTGAGCGTTGAGACGATGACCATCGCGACCTTCCCACCGGAACCGTCACCGAAGAGCAGCTGGAGGCGTTACTTCGGCTTCTGCACCGATGCCAAGGTGATTGGCATTCAGTACATCGTCACGGCCTTTTTCTTCTTTCTGATCGGTGGCCTACTGGCCATGGTGATCCGCGGTGAGTTGATTACCCCCGAGGCCGATCTGGTGGACCGTGCTGTTTACAACGGCATCTACACGATGCACGGGACGATCATGCTCTTCCTGTTCATCTTCCCGGTACTCAATGGGCTCAACAACCTGTTGATTCCAACGATGATCGGTGCCCCCGACATGGCCTTCCCGCGCCTCAATGCGGTGGCCTTCTGGTTGGTCCCGATTTTTGGGGCACTCCTGATCGGCAGCTTTTTTGTACCTGGAGGACCGGCCTACGCGGGCTGGTGGAGTTACCCCCCGGTCAGTCTTCAGAACCCGACGGGCCATTTATTCAATGGCCAGGGGCTCTGGATCACGGCCGTGGCCCTCTCCGGTGTCTCCTCCATCATGGGAGCCATCAATTTTGTAACCACGATCCTGCGGATGCGGGCACCGGGGATGACGTTCACGCGCATGCCCGTCTTCTGCTGGACGGCCTTTGCGGCGCAGACCCTGCAGTTGATTGGCCTGCCCGCGTTGACCGGCGGGGCCATCATGTTGCTGATGGATCTGAGCTTTGGCACCAGTTTCTATCGCCCGGAAGGTGGTGGTGATCCCGTCCTCTATCAGCACTTTTTCTGGTTCTATTCCCACCCGGCGGTGTATGTGATCATCCTGCCGGTCTTCGGGGTCTTCTCTGAGCTGTTTCCGGTTTATTCGCGCAAGCCCCTGTTTGGCTATCTCTATGTGGCCTTGGCCTCCTTCATCATCGTTGGCCTGGGCCTGATTGTTTGGGTGCACCACATGTTCCCCAGTGGTGTGGCCCAGTGGATGCGCAATCTGTTCATGGTCACCACGATGCTGATCGCGGTGCCGACCGGGGTGAAGGTCTTTGCCTGGCTTGGCACCCTCTGGGGCGGCAAGATCCGTCTGACCACGCCGATGTTGTTCTGCCTGGGGGGGCTGTTCAACTTTGTGCTGGCGGGCATCACCGGGATCATGCTCGCCACCGTCCCGGTCGACATTCATGTCTCCAACACCTACTTCGTGGTGGGCCATTTCCACTACGTGATCTACGGCGCGGCGGTGATGGGCGTCTTCGCCGCCATCTATCACTGGTTCCCGAAGTTCACCGGCCGCATGCCCTATGAGGGTCTGGGCAAGCTCCATTGTCTGCTGACCTTTGTGGGGGCCAATCTCAACTTCCTGCCCATGCATCCCCTCGGGCTGATGGGGATGCCTCGGCGTGTCTCCAGCTATGACCCGGAATTCACCTTCTGGAATGTGATCGCCAGCCTGGGGGCCTTCCTGCTGGGGGTCTCGGTGATTCCCTTCCTGCTCAACATGGTGAGCTCCTGGATTCGTGGTCCCAAGGCCACCCACAATCCCTGGAACGCCATCGGTCTGGAGTGGTTGTTGCCGTCACCGCCTCCGGAGGACAACTTTGGAGAGGAGGTTCCGACCGTGATTGCACGCCCCTATGGCTATGGCTCCGGCGAACCCCTGGTGGAACACCAGGCCGAGCTTGAGCGGCGGCTGGTGTTGCAGGAGGCGGCCCAATGACCATCAGTGCCGGCTCCCATCACCCCAAGCACAACCTCACAGGCTTCATCATTTTCCTGTGCTCAGAAAGCGTCATCTTTCTGGCTTTCTTCAGTGGCTATGCCCTGCTGAAGACCTCTGCTCTCGATTGGCTGCCGCCGGGGGTGGAAGGTCTGGAGTGGCGGACCCCCTTGGTCAATACCGTCGTGCTGGTCTCCAGTTCGGGGACCATCGCCCTGGCGGAGCACTTCAAGGGCAAGGAGAACATGGCTTTGTTCCGCGGCTTTTGGCTGCTGAGCATGGCGATGGGGGCCTATTTCCTCTATGGCCAAGCCGTGGAGTGGAGCGGTCTTCAGTTCGGCTTCGGCTCAGGCACCTTTGGGGGCACCTTCTACCTGCTGACTGGATTCCATGGCCTGCATGTGGCCACGGGCATCCTGTTGATGGGCTTGATGTTGATCAAATCCTTCATCCCTGGCAATTACAGCGGCGGTGAGGAGGGCGTTCAGGCCACATCCCTGTTCTGGCACTTTGTGGATGTGATCTGGATCGTTCTTTTTCTGTTGATCTACGTCTGGCAGTAGGCCCTCAAAGTCATGATCATTGACGACATTCACTACGACGTCATCGTGATCGGCAGCGGCGCTGCTGGTGGAACGATCGCGGCCCAATTGGGTGCATCGGGCAAGCGCATCCTCCTGCTGGAGCGTGGTGGGGTGATGCCCCTGGCCGATCAGAACGTGGCGGATGTGGATCTGTTCCGGAAGGATCGCTATCACCCGGGTGAGCAGTGGTTTGGCACCGACGGGGACCCCTTCTCACCGCAAACGATCTACGCCTTGGGAGGGAACACCAAGATCTGGGGCGGGGTGCTTGAGCGCATGCGCGAGCGTGAGTTCACGGGGTTGGCCCTGCAGGAGGGGAGCGCGCCGAATTGGGGGATCAGTTACGGGGATCTCGCCCCCTATTACGACCGGGCTGAAACCCTCTACCGGGTTCATGGCCTGGCCGGAGCTGATCCGACTGAGCCTCCACGCGCTGTTCCCTTTGCCCATGCGCCGCGGCCGGCGGAGCCCTGGATGCAGCAGCTGCAGGCTGCGCTGGAACGCCAAGGCACCCATCCCTACCCCTTGCCGCTGACCTGGTCGGAGTCCGCGATCGACCCCACCGGCGATGCCGAACTGTTCGGTGTGGATCCCGCGCGTCAGGCACCTTCGGTCACGGTGCGTGAGCGGGTCCAGGTGCGCCGCTTGCACGTCAACCCCAGTGGAAGTGAGGTGCGGGCCGTGGAGGCAGAGATCGATGGCCACGCCTGGCTCTTCTCCGCCGATCTGGTGGTCTTGGCTGCCGGTGCCATCAACACGGCGGCGTTGCTGCTGCGCTCGGCGACGGCCCACCACAGCCGTGGGCTCTCGAATGGCTCAGATCAGGTGGGGCGCAATTTGATGAAGCCTCAGCTCACCTCGATCATTCAGCTGGCCAATCAGCCCAACTCCGGTCGCTACGGCCGCAGTCTGGGGATCACGGATTACTACTGGGGAGACAAGAACGTGAGCTTCCCGCTGGGGTCCATCGCCAGTGGGGGAGGGGTTCTGCAGGATGCCCTGTTCGCGGAATCCCCGCCGGTGCTCTCCCTGGTGACGAAGCTTCTGCCCAACTTCGGGCTGGAGCAGCTGGCGGCGCGCTCGATCACCTGGTGGGCCACCAGCGCGGTGCTGCCTGATCCCCACAACCGCGTCACCCTGCGGGGGAACCACCTGCAGATTCACTACCTGCCGAACAACCGCGAAGCCCACGATCGCTTGGTCTACCGCTGGATCGACACCCTCAAGCAGGTGGAGAGTGATCCCGCCTGTGAGGTGGTGAAGCCGGCCCCCACCCACCCCCGCGGCGAGGCCCCGCTCACGGTGATGGGCAGTGTTTGTGGCACCTGCCGGATGGGCTCCAATCCGGCCACATCGGTGGTCGATCTGCAGGGGCGGAGCCATGAATTGCAGAACCTCTACATCGCCGATGCCAGCGTCTTTCCCAGTTGCCCGGCGGTGGGGATGGGCCTGACGGTGATCGCCAATGCCCTGCGTATCGGCGATCAGATCCTGGAGGCCCTATGAGTCGCCCCGGCCCTCTTGATGGCTCTGAGGTCCTTCGGATTGCGGAGCGCGATCAAGAGCAGGTGCCCTGGGATCTGTGGGGGAGTTATCTGCCGGAGCGCCAATGGGGCACGGTGCGTGAGGACTACTCCGCCGACGGCAATGCCTGGCGCTCCTTTCCCCATGACCATGCCCGCTCCAGGGCCTATCGCTGGGGAGAAGACGGCCTGCTGGGCATCTGTGATTCCCAGTGCCGTCTTTGTTTCTCCGTGGCGCTCTGGAATGGGGTTGATCCCATCTTGAAAGAACGCCCCTTCGGCCTGGCGAACGAGGAAGGCAACCACGGCGAGGACATCAAGGACTACTACTTCCACATCGCCAATACCCCCACGCACAGCTTCATGCGGGGGCTCTACAAATACCCCCAGCAGCGTTTCCCCTACGAAGCGCTGCTCTCGGAGAACGCCAAGCGCAATCGCGATCAGCCCGAATACGAGCTGGTGGAGACCGGCATCTTTGACCAGCAGCGCTACTTCGATGTCTTCATCGAGTACGCCAAGAGCTCACCGGATGACATCTCGATCCGGCTTCGGGTCATCAACCGGGGGCCTGAGGCGGCTCCGCTCACCCTGTTGCCCACCCTCTGGTTGCGCAACACCTGGAGCTGGGGCTATCCCGACGAGCAGCAGCTGCCCATGGCGCTGCAGGGGGATGTCCTCCAGGCCCAGGTCGGCGGTGGCCTGGGGCGCTACGAACTGCACTGCCGCAATGAGGGCTCCTGGCTGTTCACCGACAACGAGACCAACACGGAGCGCCTGTTTCAGGAACCCAACAAGACGGCCTTTCAAAAAGACGGCTTTCATCGCTATCTGATCGAGTCCGAAGCCGGTGCGATCAACCCCCAGCAAACCGGTACCAAGGCGGCGCGCCTGCTGCAGCACACCCTGCAGCCGGGGGAGCAGTGGCAGGTGGACCTGCGGCTGATCGGTCCATCCAGTCCCCTGGTGGGAGCCAGCTTTGGCCCCCAGACGGACCAGCTCTTTCAACAACGGGAGCAGGAGTGGCGCGATTTCTTCGCGCAGCGGGTCCCCAACCTCTCGGAGGAGGACCGGCTGATTCACAGCAGCGCGGCCGCTGGTCTGCTCTGGTGCAAGAAGTACTACGGCTGGAGTGTGTTGCGTTGGCTGGATGGCGACCCCACCTCGCCGTTACCGCCCCGTCAGCGCTGGGGAACCCAGAACGCCCAGTGGCAGCGCCTGCATGCCCACGACGTCATCTCGATGCCCGACTCCTGGGAATACCCCTACTTCTGTCAGTGGGATCTGATGTTCCATTCCGTGGCCTTTGCGGTCTTTGATCCCGCCACGGCGAAACAGCAGTGCATGGTCCTGCGCAGTCCCCACTACACAGCACCCAACGCCCAGACCCCCGCTTACGAATGGGCCCTGTCAGATCCCAATCCGCCCATTGGTGCCTGGGCGGCCATGCGCATTTTTCAGATCGATCGCAAGCAGAGCGAAGAGGCTGATCTGGGCTTCCTGAGGGCTGCCCTGCGCAAATTGATCCTCGAATACGGCTGGTGGGCGAACCGCAATGACCGCAGCGGGGACAACGTTTTTGAGGGTGGCTTCCTCGGGCTCGACAACATCGCGGTGTTTGATCGCCGCTATCCCCTTGCCGATGGCAGTCGCATTGAGCAGTGCGACGGCACCGCCTGGATGGCCTCTTTGAGCCTGAATCTGCTCAACATCAGCGTGGAGCTCGCGCGCGCTGAGCCCGAATACGCCGACATTGCAGAGCGCTTTGTCTACGACTTTGTGCAGCTTGCCCTGACCCTCAACCTCCCTGGGAACCGCGGCTATGTGAATTGGGATGAGGAGGATGGCTTCTATTACGACGTCATCAAGCGCCCTGATGGCTCCTCGGAGTATCTGCGAACACGCTCCGTATCCGGTTTGGTGCCGCTGCTGGCTGTGGCCAGTTTTGATGTGGACACCGCCAAGCGTCTACCCGTCCTGGATGTCACGCAGAGCCTGAAGTGGTTCTTGCATGAGCGCACCAATCCCGAGTGGCTGCTTGAGAATTTCGGTCAATGGCGCAACGATCGAATCCTGTTCACCCTGGTGCCCGAACAGCGGCTGCGGCGCATCTGTGAGCGCTTGTTCGACGAGAAGGAGTTCCTCTCCCCCTATGGGATCCGGGCCCTCTCGAAGGTGTACGGGGAGCATCCATATACCTTCACCGAAGGCAGTGAAACCCAGACCCTGGCCTACAGCCCAGCGGATAGTCCTGTGGCGATGTTCGGCGGGAACTCCAACTGGCGTGGACCGATCTGGATACCGATCAATTTCCTGTTGATCGAATCCCTGCAGAAATTTGGTCACTACTACGGCGACGATTTCAAGGTGGAGTTCCCCACGGGATCAGGTCGTTGGCTGAATCTCTGGGATGCCTCTCTGGAGCTGCAACAGCGGCTGGTGAATCTCTTCCGCCGAGATGCCACAGGACGTCGTCCCTTCCTGGGGGACGTGGATCTGTTCCAGAACGATCCCCACTGGCGGGATCTGATGCTCTTTAACGAGTATTTCCACGGCGATCACGGCAGTGGCGTCGGGGCAAGCCATCAGACCGGCTGGACCGCGATGGTCTGCAAGATGATCAATCAGCTCAGCCGTTATCCCACTCGCCCCTCCGCTTCCTAACAATCAGCGGACAGTCAGGGGAGCTGTTTCTAGCTTGCAACTAGAGGCTCTTGGGCTGTGAGTGATCTGGTTCTGGATGGGCAACTGCAGAAGCCCGATCGCGAGGACTTCGATGTCGTGATCATCGGCAGTGGCGCCGGTGGCGGCACGTTGGCGCGGGTGCTTGCACCCACCGGCCTGCGCATCTTGATCCTGGAGCGTGGTGATTGGTTGCCCCAAGAGCGTGAGAACTGGGATGCCGAAGAGGTGTTTCAGAAGGGACGTTATGTCTCCAAGGACATCTGGTACGACGGCAAAGGTCAGCCCTTCCAGCCCGGTAGCCATTACTTCGTCGGTGGTGCCACGAAGATGTACGGCGCCCATCACTTCCGGCTGCGTCAGCGGGACTTTGAGGAGCTGGAACACCATGACGGGATCTCCCCGGCCTGGCCCCTGCGCTACAGCGACTTCGAGCCTTACTACCAAAAGGCCGAGGAGATGTATCACGTCCACGGCCTGCGCGGAGAAGACCCCACCGATCCACCGAGTTCAGCGCCCTATCCCCATCCGCCGATCTCCCATGAGCCGCGCATTCAACAGCTGGCCGACGATCTGCGCGCTGCAGGCTTGAACCCCTTCCACGCTCCCAGTGGCGTGATGCTCAAGGAGGCCAACATGGCCATGAGCCGTTGCCGGCGCTGCAACAACTGCGATGGCTTTCCCTGTCTGGTGCATGCCAAGGGTGATGCGGAAGTCTGTGGCGTTCGCCCCGCCCTCAGCAGCAGCCCCAACGTCTTTTTGCTGACCCGCGCGGAGGTCAAGCGTCTCCACACCAATGCCGAGGGAACGGCGGTGACCTCTGTGGAGGTGCATCGGGATGGGGAAGAACTTCACTACCGCGGTCACCTTGTCGTGGTGAGCTGCGGGGCGGCCAACAGCGCTCGGCTGCTGCTGATGTCGGCCAATGATCGCCATCCCCGCGGCCTGGCGAATGGCTCCGATCAGGTGGGTCGTAACTACATGTTCCACAACAGCAAGGCTGCCGTTGCGCTCTCCCATGAGCCCAATCCCACGGTGTTTCAGAAGACCATCTCGATCAACGACTGGTATTTCGGGGATGCCGATTACGACTACCCCATGGGCAATATCCAGATGACGGGTAAAACCCGTGGGGCGATCATGAAGGGCTATGCCCCCCTGGAAACCTTCCTGGTGCCGGGCTGGACCATGGACAAGATTGCTGAGCACGCCCTTGATTTCTGGGTCTCCACCGAGGACCTGCCCGATCCCAACAACCGCGTCACGATTGATGGCGCCGGTCACATTCACCTCAATTACAAGGTGAACAACCAGACTTCAGCCAATCGTCTCTGGGGACGACTGCAGGGCATGCTGGACAAGCTCTACCTGAAGAAGCACCTGGTGGAGCGTCAGGTGTACATCAAGAACGCCATGGGCATCGCTGCAGTGGGCCATCAGGCTGGAACCTGCCGCTTTGGCACCGACCCCAGCCGCTCTGTGCTGGATGTGAACTGCAAGGCCCATGAACTCGACAACTTGTATGTCGTCGATACCAGCTTCTTCCCGAGCATCGGCGCTGTGAATCCGTCCCTCACGGCCATCGCGAATGCGATTCGCGTGGGCGAGCACCTGCAGACGCGCCTGGCGCTCTAGCTGCAGCTGCTCAGACCCCCAGGCCGACCCGCAGCAGATCCTCGATCAGCAGCGTGTCGAGCGAGAGCAGGCCGCCGCCGCAGAACATCAGCACCAGGCACATCACCACATACATGGCTGCCTTTTCCCAGCTGGGAGGCTCACCGACGCCCATGGGCCCGGCGTAGTCCCCTTCAGGAATCAGATAGGGATCGGCCGCGATGAAGGGGAAGCCACTGCGGATTTCCAGCACCATGGCGTAGGCCATCGAGACCAAGATGGCGAAGGCGGCCAGGGGCGTCAGGAGGCCGACGATCAGGGCAATGCCACCAGCCCACATCGATCCCGCTGAGAGGAAACAGAGCCAGGCTGGGGTCTGGAGCATCTGTGCCCAGGTCTCCAGGTTGCGCAGCTTCGGCCAGCCGTGGCGAATGAAGCAGATGCCCATGAACACCCGCAGGCTGAAGAGGGCGGCCTGGGCCAGGGGTGAGGGTGCTGCAGGCACCACCAACTCCACCAGGGCGATGTCCATCGAACGGAACCGTCTGCTCGCAAGCTAGACAGCACGGCCGAAAGTGGCCGCGGTGGTTAACAGCGGATGCGTTACGCGCGAATCAACTGAAGCTGATGACCATCGGGATCGCGCAGCTGCAGGGCGGCATGGAATCCCAGCTGGGAGGCTTGCTCAGGATCGATGTGGATCACACCGCCGCTGAGGCAACGGCCGCCGTAAGCCTCCGCCTTCGCGGCGATGCCCTCCAGATCGGCAACCTCCAGGCGCACCTGCCAGTGGGCCACGTCCGCGGCACTTTGATCAGCCGGTAGAGGTCGACCGCCGCCAGGGCTCAGGTAGTTCAGGCATTCGATGCCGGGTCCCTGGGGGCAGCGGTGGCCCGTGATGCGTACTCGGGCTCCCTGCAGACCATCGAGTCCGTCCTGCTCAGGTCCATGGTTGACCCCATCGCCGCCGAGGCGCAGGCCCAGCAGCCCTTCATAGAAGTGGCAGCTGCGCTCGGTGTCGGCGTTGCCGATGGCGCTGTGGTCAATGCCCAGGTAAGGCGACGCGCTCTGGAGCTGATGCCAGCGCGCCTCTCCTTTATCGGCTGGAAATTGCAGCAGCTCCAGGCAGTGCCCCTCGGGGTCGTGGAATTTGAAGGCCTGAATGCCCCCCGCGGCCTGGTTCCATGCAGGCAGGGTCTGGGGTGCTGTGGAGATGGATTGCAGCGCACCGCGCTCCAGCAGGGGCTGAAGTCCCGCCGCCGCTGCCGTCAGATCCGAGACGACGATGCAGATGTGCTGGAACCAGAGGTCGATGCTGCTGGAGTCCGCGGGCAGGTTGCGGCCGGCGCGGAGGCCCGGTCCCAGCCGGGTGATCTCCAGGAGTTCCAGCTGCTCTGAGCCCAGCTCCAGTCGCAGCAGCTTCAGCGCACTGCCGGGCAGCCCCAGCAACGCGGCATAGGGCCCGCCCTCAATCTCGAGGCAGCTGCGCCGTTGAAAGCCCAGATGGCTCCCATAAAAGCTGGCGAGTGCTTCGGCATCCCGGCAGGTGAAGCCATAACTGTGGATGGAAGGCAGGGACATGGTTTAGGAGGCTCCGCGGGTGTTGGTGAAGAGGGCGTAGAGAGCCGTGGAGGCGCAGATGAACAGGCGACTGTTGAACCGATCGCCAAAGCAGAGATTCGAGACGCGTTGCGGGATGAGCACCTTGCCCAGCAGCACTCCGTCGGGGCCGATCACATGGACGCCATCGGCGGCGCTGCACCAGAGGTTTCCCCGTTCATCGCAGCGCAGACCGTCGGCCCAGCCCGAGCTGATCTTGTGAAAGAGATCCCCTCCGCTGAGCGATCGACCATCGGCACTGACCTGGAAACGGCGGATGTACTGCCGGGGATTTGTGCTGCCAGCTGCTCCCGTCTCGGCCACGTAGAGCCATTGCTCATCGGCTGAAAAGGCCAGGCCATTGGGGCCATCGAAATCCTGGGCCACGGCGGTGATGCCGCCTCCATCAGGGTCCAGGCGATAGAGGGCTGGCGGTTGCTCGGAGCACTGCCGGCCTCCTTCGAAGTCCGTCAGCAATCCATAGAGAGGATCGCTGAACCAGATCGAGCCATCCCGCTTCACCACCACGTCGTTGGGCGCATTGAGCCGCTTGCCGCCGGCCTGCTCCACCAGGGTGGTGATGCTGCCGTCGTACTCCAGCCGCGTCAGACAGCGACTGCTGTGGTGGCATTGGATCAGCCGCCCCTGACGATCCCGCGCTTGTCCGTTGGCAAAGGCCGATGGCTCCAGAAAGGTGCTGATGCCGTCCTGTTGACTCCAGCGCAGGGTGCGGTTGTTCGGGATGTCATTGACCAGCAGGCAGCGCTGATCGCCGAACCACACGGGCCCCTCCAGCCAACGAAATCCCTCGGCGAGCAGTTCCAGCTCGGCGTTGAAGAGCACGAGCTCGTCAAAGCGGGGATCCAGGCTTTCGGTGCAGGCCGAGGGATGGGACATGGGGCCCTCAGCTCGGTTGGCTCAGCCAGCCCGGCCGCAGATTCAACCAGCGCCCATCGCGCGGTTGGATGGCCAGCTGAATGCAGGGTTCATCGCCGAGCTGTTCGGAGAGATGACCGCTGCGCCCCTCGGCATCGGTGCTGCAGTTCTGGTCGCCGCCGAAGGAGAACTCCCCTGGGCCGACCTCAATGCGCTGACCATCCATGCTCGTGATCGCCCAGCGACCCTTGAGCACGTAGATCAACTTGGGCGCTGGATTTTCGTGCCAGCTCGCCTTCCAGCCCACGGGCAGCACCACGGCCGTGGCGGTCAGGTCATCGCCGATGACGCGGTTGAAGAGGGGCGTGTTGCGAGGACCCAGGTTGATGAACTCAAAGCCACTCAGGTCGCAGTAGGTCTGCCGGCTGATGCCCTGGTCATCACACCAGAGATGCCAGTAGCCCAGGGCGATGGACGGGTCGCTGCTCCCCACGACGGGTTTTCGAACACGGGTTCCCGTTCAGCTTGGCCAGAGCGATGCGGCTTGTCAGTGCTCC
>JBMSIW010000005.1:0-34965 GCA_049418265.1 Vulcanococcus sp. | reverse complement strand
ATGTCGGCTATCGCTTGAGGCTGCAAAAGCCATGATCCCAACGCGGGCCCTCTTGATCGCCACAGCAATTGAATGCGGCCTGATGAGCGGGCAACAAAATTCCCCGTTCTGAGCTCAAGCCGTAAGCGCTTCGCTTAAGGCAGCGTGAAGCCCGACTGCAGGTGCTGCAGGTCCAGCATCACGATGGTCACCCAGACCACAAGGCTGATCGCACCAGCGGCCGCAGCAAAAACAGCGAAGTCCTTCAAAGCGATCACACCGGGCCCCATGAGGTTAGTGATCCATCAGTGCCCAGAGGGCAGAGATCACTTGGTGGGACAGCCCTGCCGCGGGGTCAAGAAGAAGAGCAGATCGCACTGAAAGCGCGTGAAGTCATCGAGGGCGCTTTCCACATCAGCGCCAAAGCCTGCGCTTTCCCGCTGGGCGACCGGGGTCACAGGGCCAATGGGCGGAGGGAGCAGCTCCTCGGCGCGAGCCACGGGCGCAGCCGAGAGCAGAGCTCCAAGCATCAACAAACCGGTCAGTACCTTCATGGCCCCACAGCCTCTCTTCCTCCTGCTTAGCCAGGGATCAAGGCCGCGTCAGGACAGCAAAAAGCCCCACCCATCAAAGATGGGTGGGGCTAAGGCTTGAAGGAATCAGCGACCTGAGGTCAGCCGACGCTCCAGACGCCACCGGCGATGTTCACCAGAGGAGCCACGATGCTGGTGCCAGCCAGGAACCAGGCGAAGGCAGCGCCGCCGCAACCGCCCAACCAGAAGCCGCTGGCGAACTCGGCCCAGCCAGCCTTGGTGAACAGATCAGCAGGGGGGTTGTCGATGGTCGCGTCAGCGGGCTGCACGTTCGGACCGCGGCCAGCGGTGCCGTAGATCGACAGGCAAACGGTCAGGATCGAAACCAGACCCACAGCTGCCAGCAGACCCGCGGTGCTCGCGTAGTCGGTGTTGCGCAGGGGGCCGCAGATGGCGAAGGGGCCGTACAGGAAGAAGCCATGGGCCATGCCCACTTCAAGGCCACGGCGGTTGGGGGAGAGAGCCGGCCGGTAGGCAGGCAGAGCACCCAGGAACGCGCGGCTGAAATAGCTGCTGTTGACGGGAGTGGCCAGATTGCCGACGCAGGGGTCGGCCACGGGGGTCACGGTCATCGGTGGAAGGAAGTTCGGTTGGCGCGTCAGAAACAGCGACAGCTCAGTCGCGGGCTTCGATCACGTTGAACAGCAGGGCCATGGCCACCGCAGGAGCCAGGATCCCGACAAGGGGCACGAACACCGAGGGCATCCAGGCGGCGACGAAGTCTCCGGTCATCAGCGTGGGCCAATACAGCTACCGTTCGGCACTGTACGGAGCCCTTTTGAAACTGCTGAACGGCACTTCTTGGGGCGAAATAAAAATTCAGACCACCCCCTGAGCTCCCGCCATGACACAGGCCCTCTCTGGAGCAGCGATCGCCCTGGTGATCGCCGTCTGCTGGGTGCTTGGACGGCCCAAGCGCACCATCCTGCGCTCCACCGACGCCTCCTCCATCGCCGCCTTGAACCGCGGTCAGATGGAGCTGGTCACCCCCGGTGGCGGCGCTGCGGGCAAGAACGCGAACGGCTCGGCTTCGAGCGCAGCGATCCCGCTGCCCGCCGCCAGCGATCGGCGCGGACGCCTGGAACTGCTGGCTCAGCTGCAGCGCAGCTTCGATCAGGGTGGCCCGGCCCGCCGCGAGGCCATGGCCACCTGCCTGCGCTGGGGCCATCGCGAGGCCCTGCCCCTGATCCGCCGCGGCCTCAAGGACGCCGACAGCGCCGTGGCCCGACTGGCCGCTGAAGCGATGAGCAGTTTCCGGGGCCGCACCACGGCAAGCCTCAGCCCGGCTCAAGCAGCCAAACCACCCCGCAACGTGGCCCGCACTCGATAGATGGGACGGCCCTGACTCTCGTGATAGGTGCGCATCTGCAGCTCTGAGAGCAGACCGAAGCAGAACAACTGCACGCCCGTGATCAAGGCCAACACCGCCACCAGCAGCAACGGGCGGGTGCCGATCTGGGCACCCCCCAACTTCACAGCCAGCAGATAGACGCTCAGCACGGCCCCGATGGCCATGGCGCTGATGCCCCCAAAGCCGAAGACGTACATCGGCCGGGTCAAGAAGCGCTTCATGAACCAGACGGTGAACAGATCCATCAGGACCCGGAAGGTGCGATCGATCCCGTACTTGCTCTGGCCGAACTGGCGGGCGTTGTGATTCACCTTCACCTCCGCGATGCGCGCCCCCTCGATGAAGGCCAGGGCCGGCAGAAAGCGGTGCAACTCGCCGTAGAGGTTCATGTCATCCACCAGCTCGCGCCGGTAGGCCTTGAGCGAGCAGCCGTAGTCGTGCAGCTTCACCCCGGTGACCCGGGCGATCAGACCATTGGCAACCTTGCTGGGCAGCAGCCGGCTGACGGCATGGTCCTGGCGCTGATGCCGCCAGCCACTGACCAGGTCGTAGCCCTGCTCCAACTGCTCCAGCAGCATCGGGATATCAGCTGGATCGTTCTGCAGATCCCCATCGAGGGTGACGATCAGGCGACCCGAGCTGGCATCAAAACCAGCCGCCATCGCTGCGGTTTGCCCGTAATTCCGGCGCAGCAGCACCGCCACCAGCTCAGGCACCGAGGCAGCTTGGCCGCGCAACACCGCCGCCGTGGTGTCGGTGGAGCCGTCATCCACCAGGACCAACTCAAAGCTGCGTCCAAGGGGCCGCAGCGCAGCGAGCAGGCGCTCCACCAACAGAGGCACGCTTTCGGCCTCGTTAAACAGTGGGACCACCACCGAGAGCTCTGGCGAACTGCTGGCGCTCACAGGCGTGGTGGTCATTGCAAAGGCGCCGGTGGCCGGAACTTAGGCGAGGGTTGTGCCGTCATGGCAGCGCACCACCCGGCCCGCCCCCCGCAACTCAGCGCGGTAGTGCGCGCTCACGGGGTGATCGAGATGGGCATCCAGCCCATCGACGCCGAGGCCATCGCGGCCATGCTCCTTGCCGGAACTGTGCAGGTAGCGGCCGCCCCCAAGATGCAAACCCACATGGGTGCAACGCCGCGGGGTCCCGAAAAAGATCAAATCACCGGGGCGCAGCAGGCCGTAGCAGCCTGGGGCCACAGCCACGGGCTGAACGAAGCGCTCCTGTTGATACGCATCACGGGGAATCCAGATGCCCGCCGAAGCAAAGGCGCTCTGGGTGAATCCCGAGCAATCGAAGTCAGGGCCCAAGGTCCCGCCCCAGAGGTAGTGATTCGCCTGGTTCTGGGCCTGCCGGCCAAAGGCCAAGACCGCAGGGATCGCCTCGGCGATGGAGGCGGCATCCAGCAGCCGCGGCCTGGGAGGAACCGTCGCTCGGCCATGGCCCAAGAGATCCTGAGGCTCGAGCCAGCCGGGATAGCCGTCTTCCAGCAGCCGTGCCCGCAGGCGATCGCCGGGAGCTTGGGGCAGCGCCAGGACCTCCAGGCAGCGACCCGCACAGGCCTGGGTGGCCAAGCCCGGGCCGCGCCAGTGGCTGTAGAGATTCAGCGGGGCCGTCAGGCGCCAGCAGCTGCCCGGAGTCAAGAGCTCCAGGGCAACCGGTGTGCCCTCAGGCAATCTGCCTAATCTCGCCATTGACCCCCTTGGCTGCGATGGCGTTCTACTGCCCTGATGGGGCGATGGCACAACAGCTCGAGGGCGCCATCGCAGCACTGGAGGCCGATGGGCGGCCGGGGCTCGGCGAACAGCTCTCGGTGAGCTGGATCCGCTACGAGAGCTCCCTGCGCCATGGCGGCGGAGCGCTGGCCTCAGCCCAGGGGTCCAGCTGGCGTGGAGGGCAGGTCCGCTATCCCGCCAGCGTCGTGAAACTGCTCTACCTGGTGGCCGCGGAGGCCTGGTTGCAACGGCAGCTGATCGAAGAGAGCCCCGAACTGCGGCGCGCCCTGGCGGACATGATCCGCGACTCCAGCAACGACGCCACAGGGTTGGTGGTGGATCTGCTCACCGGCACCTGCAGCGGCCCGGAGTTACCGGCCGAGGCCTTCGCGCTCTGGAGCGAGCAGCGGCAGCTGATCAATGACTGGTTTGCCTCCCTGGGCTGGCCCCAGTGGCAGGACTGCAACGCCTGCCAGAAGACCTGGGGCGATGGCCCCTACGGCCGCGAGCGGCAGTCCTACGGAGCGCAGCTCGAGAACCGCAATCGCCTCAGCACGGATCTCACCGCCCGGGTGCTCCAGGCTGTGATGGCCGGAGATCTGGTCTCGCCTCCGGCCTGCGGCCGGATGCAGGAGCTCCTGAGCCGCAGCCTGGATGCGGCTGAACGCTCGGCCGACCCCGAGAACCAGGTGGATGGATTTGTGGGAGGCGGGCTACCCGCCGAAGCGCGGCTGTGGAGCAAGGCCGGCTGGATGAGCCAGGCACGCCATGACGCGGCTTACATCGAAGTGCCCGAGCAGCGCCCGATGCTGCTGGTGGTCTTCAGCGAAGGAGCCGAGCGCGCCAAGGACGAGGGACTGCTGCCGGCCCTCACGCAACGCTTACTGCAGAGCTGAACAAGCAAAAACCCCAGCCGGAATCCGGTCTGGGGTTGCTTCAGGGTTGCCTGGTTGCCGGCAAGGTCCTGTCTTGGAGCGGAGAGGGAGGGATTCGAACCCTCGACAGAAGTTGCCTCCTGTAACTCCTTAGCAGGGAGCCGCTTTCAACCACTCAGCCACCTCTCCAGCGGCCCGCAAAGCCTATCAGCCGCTGGAGCCCTGATCGCGCTGTTGCGGCAGCCTGGGCAGCCGATGCTTGAAACCGCAGAGGATTTCCCAGGGGATCGTGCCGATGGGTTCGCTCCAGGCCTGAGGGTCGATCAGAGCACCGCAGTCCTCACCCAGGAGCGTGACCACACTGCCGGCCTCCAGCTCCGGCAGATCCGTGGCATCGAGGACCAGCTGATCCATCGTGATCGCCCCGACCTGCGGCAGACGCCGGCCCTGGAAGAGCACCTCCAGGCGGTTGGAGAGCAGCCTTGGCACCCCATCGGCGTAGCCGATCCCCACCACCGCCAGGCGGCTGGGGCGCTGGGTGATGAAGCGGTGCCCGTAGCTGACCCCCACCCCAGCCGGGACCTCCCGGATCAGGCTGACCCGCGCCCGCACATGCATGGCGGGCTTCAGGGCCAAGTCGTCCCCCAGGTGAGCCGCCGGCCGTTGGCCGTACAAGGCCAGCCCGACCCGCACCAGGTCGTAGTGGAGCTGGCGATCCCGCAGGGTGCCGGCGGAATTGGCCAGATGACGGCAGCCGGGGGCCAGACCCTGCTGCTGCAGACCGTTCAAGACCGAATCAAAGCGCTGCTGCTGCTGACGGGTGAGGGGATCAAGGCCACTGCCGGGGGCATCGGCATCCGCCAGGTGCGAATAGACGCCCCCTAAGCAGAGCGCATCGAGGCCGGAGAGGGCCTCCAGCAGCCGCGGGCCCTCCTGCCACGGCGCCCCCAGGCGGCTCATGCCGGTATCGAGCTTGAGGTGCGCCACCATCTGCCGGCCACTGCCGCTGGCCAGGTTCTGGCAGAGCAGGGCCTCGCGCATGCCGCTCAAGGTGGGCATCAGCTGCCAGTGCAGGCAGGCCCGCAATTCATCCGGGTGGCTCAGGTTGCCCAGCACCAGCACCGGCTGATCCAGTCCTGCCTGCCTGAGCTCCACCCCCTCCTGCAGGGTGGCCACGCCAAAGCAGCTGGCGCCACCGGCCGCTGCCGAACGGGCCACGGGAACCGCCCCATGGCCATAGCCGTCCGCCTTGACGACGGCCATCAGGTCACAGCCAGGGCTCAAGGAGCGCTGGAGCTCCCGGGCGTTGGACTCAATGGCAGCCTCATCCACCTCCACCCAGGCCCGCTGACGCGGATGGGGCTGTGGAGCCCATTGCGGGGAGAGGAGGCCTCCCGATGCAGCAGCAGACGAGGCGTCAGACATCCCCTCTCAGGCTACGTGGGCTACAGGACAGACCTGGAAGCTGGACCTAGCATGCCCCCAATTCCAGGAGCTGCCATCCGGCAGCCCCCAGGCGGTGCTCCCATGGGCTCGGTTCTGGTTCTCAACGCCTCCTACGAGCCGCTGAACATCACCAGCTGGCGGCGCGCCTGCGTGATGGTCCTGAAAGGCAAAGCGGAGGGCCTCGAGCATCGCTCTGGCCATCAGCTCAGGCCTGGGCTGGCTCTGCCCACGGTGATTCGGCTACGGCAATTCGTGCGGGTGCCCTTCCGCCCCTTGCCCCTGACCCGCCGCAACGTCTTTCACCGCGATGGCCACCTCTGCCAGTACTGCGGCAGCGCTGGCGAGCGGCTTTCGATTGATCACGTCATCCCCCGCAGCCGCGGCGGCAGCCACAGCTGGGACAACGTCACCACGGCCTGCCTGCGCTGCAACGTCCACAAGGGCAATCGGACCCCCCGCGAGGCCGGCATGCCCTTGAGTCACCTGCCGCGCAGACCCCTGAGCGGCCCCCTCTTTGAAGCCCAGCGGCAAATGGCCGACGGCAACCACCAGGAGTGGGCCAAATACGTCCAGGGCTGGGACGACTCCCCGCCCCAGGCCGCTTAGTGGAGAAGCTGACTAGTTGACCCCTGAGGCCTGTTCGGCGAGCTCCTCGAGCTGCCGGCGCTGATCGGCGGAGACGCAGGCCCCGATCAATTCCGCCAGCTGGCCTTGCAGGACGGGTTCGAGCGAGAAGTTGCGGCCCAGGCGGTGATCCGTGGTGCGGTTGTCCTTGTAGTTGTAGGTGCGGATCTTTTCGCTGCGATCACCGCTGCCCACCTGGGCCAGACGGGCCGAGCGCTCCTTGGCGTTGGCTTCGGCCAGTTCCCGCTCGTACAACTTGGCCCGCAGGATCTCCATGGCCCGCTCGCGGTTCTGCAGCTGCGAGCGCTCCTGGGTGCAGAAGACCCGGATCCCGGTGGGTTTGTGCAGCAGATCCACCGCCGTCTCGACCTTGTTCACGTTCTGGCCGCCGGCGCCGCCGGAGCGGGCCGTGCTGATCTCCAGATCGCCAGGGTCGATCTGAACCTCCACCGGATCGGCCTCCGGCATCACGGCCACCGTGGCCGTCGAGGTGTGAACGCGCCCCTGGGATTCGGTGGCGGGGACCCGCTGCACCCGATGCACGCCCGCCTCAAACTTCAGCTGACTGAAGACGCTGTCGCCCTGGATCGCCAGGATCAGCTCCTTGTAGCCACCGAGTTCGGCCTCTGAAGCGCTGACGGGCTGCACTTTCCAGCCCACGCTCTGGGCGTAGCGCTCGTACATGCGGGCCAGATCACCCGCCCAGATCGCCGCCTCATCGCCACCGGCACCAGCGCGGATCTCCAACATCACACTGCGCTCGTCGCGCGGGTCGCGCGGCAGCAGGGCCAAGGTGAGCTGCTCCTCCATCGCGGCGATCCGTGCCGCCAGATCGCTCAGCTCCTCCTGGGCCAGGGCCTCCATCTCCAGGTCTCCGCGGGAGTCCTTCAGCAGAGCCTTGGCATCCAACTCCTGCTGGCGCCACTGGCAGAGCTGGGCGTAGCCCGTGACCAGCGGCTCCAGCCGCGCGCGCTCTCGGGCGATGGGCTCCAACTGAGCCGGGTTCGCCGCCACATCCGGGTCAGCCAACTGCCGCTCGAGGGTCTCGAAGGTGGTGCGTGCCGTCTCCAAACGTTCACGCAGGAAGGAAGCGTCCATCGGGAGAGCTCAGGCCAGCAAAAAGCCGGACGCCCTGGAGCATCCGGCCAAGAAACAGCGATTCACGCCAGCAGGGGTGATCGAATCAGGCTTTGGCAGCAGCTTCGGCCTTGGGCTCGGCCGCGGCGTCGCCAGCAGCGCTGCCCATGCCGTACTTGCGCATGAAACGGTCCACACGACCCTCGGTGTCCAGGATCTTCTGGGTACCGGTGTAGAAGGGGTGGTTGCCACTCCACACATCCACGTGGATTTCGGGCGAGGTGGAGCCGGTGGTCATCACCACCTCTCCGTTGCAGATCACCTTGGCATCGGGATACCAGGTGGGATGAATGTCGGCCTTCGGCATGACGAATACAGGGCTGAGGTGCAGGTGCTGAATCAGCGCTTGGAGAACTGAGGAGCCTTACGGGCTTTCTTCAGGCCGTACTTGCGGCGCTCCTTGGCGCGAGGGTCACGGCTGAGGTGGCCTTCGGTCTTCAGGGGCTTGCGGTTCTCAGGGGAGAGTTCGCACAGGGCACGGGCAGCGCCTTGCTTGATCGCATCGGCCTGGCCGGTGAGACCACCACCACGCACGTTCACCAGCAGGTCGTACTCGCTGGAGAGACCCAGGGTCTGCAGGGGTGCCTTCACGGCAGCCAGGTAGACGGGGTTGTAGTTCAGGTAGTTATCGCCAGGGCGACCATTGATGGTCACGGTGCCGTTGCCGGGCACGACGCGGACACGGGCGACGGCGGTCTTACGACGGCCGGTTCCCCAGTAGACGACTTTGGTGGAGCTCATTGGGCGGAAGCGGCGGGATCGAGGGCCAGAGCCTTGGGCTGCTGGGCGGCATGGGGGTGCTCAGCACCCTTGTAGACCTTCAGCTTGCGGAACAGCTGACGACCGAGGGCGTTGTGGGGGAGCATGCCCTTCACAGCCTTCTCGATGATGCGCTCGGGAATCCGGGCCTGCAGAGCGGCGAAGGTCTCGGTCTTCATGCCGCCGGGACGACCCGAGTGACGGCGGTAGACCTTGTCAGAGGCCTTGTTACCGCTGACCTTCACCTTCTCAGCATTGATCACCACGACGAAGTCGCCGGCGTCGATGTGAGGGGCAAAGTTGGGGTTGTTCTTACCGCGCAGAACCGAAGCCACCTCGCTGGCAAGCCGGCCGAGGGTCTGGTTCTCAGCGTCCACCAGATACCACTGGCGAGCGGAGGAATCCTGAGGAGGGACGAGAGTCTTGTTCATCGCGCCGGCGGGCCGGTTCGGATAGGAACCCCATCACCACGGCAGAGCGGGGTGGGGTTGGGACAGGGTGTCTGGACTGAAGGTCTCGACTTTGAACGGCAGGCACCCGATCACTCGGGTGTCATGAGCTCATGGAGTGAACCTACCGCTTCGCCTGCCCCCCAATCGGGGAGCAGGACTTTGGAGCAGGAGCATCAAAAGCTGGCGAACTCCCTGGGGAGCAGACGCCGTGGGCTGGACTGACGAAGGAATTCGGCAGATCAGCTCTGAGACCGGCAGACCTGGTCAGTGCTGGGACTGACTCGGTGCTGCTGGCGGTGCATCAGAGCCCTCCAGCAAATACCGCGGTTGACAATCGTACCAGGCGGCCTGGGGGAACACGGGCTCGGGATAGCCCACCCGCAGCAGGCACAAACCCTGTGGTGGCGCCGCCTCCTTCACCTCATCGCGGGCCTGTTGGCGCCAGCGTCGACGAAAGGCCTCCAGGCTGAGACGTCCCTCCCCAACCGCCACCAACTGGCCCATCACCAGGCGGACCATGCCGTAGAGGAAACCACTGGCCTGCAGTTCCACCTCGATCAGATCGCCGCGGCGCACCACCTGAACCTCCTGCAAGGTCGTCCTGGAGTGGGAACGGCTGCTGCCAGCCCGCTCAAAGGCCGCAAAGTCATGCTCACCGAGCATCTCTTCGAGGGCTTCGCCCATGCGCGCCTCATCGAGGCGCAGCTGATAGCGATGCCAGCTCCAGGGCGCCAGGAACAGGTTGGGAATGCGCGCGTTGTAGACGGTGTAGCGGTAGCGGCGGTAGCTGGCCGAGAAACAGGCATGCCACTCAGATGGCACCGCTGCCGCTCCGCGCACCCGGATGCTGGCGGGCAAGCGACCATTCAGGGCAGCCGGCCAGCGGTGGGCCGGGATGGGCCCATGGCAGTCGAAGTGAACCACCTGCCCCGCGGCATGGACGCCACTGTCGGTGCGTCCAGCCGCCACCACCGTGGCTGGCCCGCCCGGATCGAGCTGGGCGATGGCAGCCTCGAGCACCTCCTGCACGCTGGGATCGCGGGGCTGGCGCTGCCATCCGCAGTAGGCCGAACCGTCGTATTGCAGGCAGAGGGCAATGCGACGGCAAGCGGCTGGAGCTGAGGGGAAAGCGATCTCAGTCACGCCGGGGGTTGCTGCCGCTGCAGTGCGCACAAAAAACCGCGCGAGTGCTGAGGCACCGCGCGGCAAGGAAGGCTTGTGGCCAGTCCGAGCTGGACAAGCTCAATCAGACCAGCTCGATGATCGCCATCTCGGCGTGATCGCCACGGCGGGGCACGGTACGGATGATGCGGGTGTAACCGCCGTTGCGGTCGCCGTAACGCTCCTGGGCCTTGTCGAACAGGGCGTGAACCAGCTGCTTGTCGTAGATGTAGCCGATGGCGCGACGACGGGCAGCCAGGCTGCCGTCCTTCGCCAGGGTGATCATGCGCTCGGCTTCATCGCGGAGAGCCTTGGCACGGGCCTTGGTGGTGGTGAGACGACCTTCGCGGATCAGCTGCGTGGTGAGAGCGCGCAGCATGGCTTTGCGTTGGTCGGCGGGACGCCCCAACTTGGGGACTCGGCACTGGTGACGCATGGCAGGAAAGAAGAGGGGACGAGGGGGGAATGAGGACTCAGCAGAGAGCTGACGTCATCAATCAGGCGCTGGTGCGGCTCTGGGGCAGGGAAATGCCGATGCGCTCGAGGGCCTCGATCACCTCATCGGCGGACTTGGAACCGAAGTTCTTGATTTCGAGCAGGTCTTCGTAGCTGAAGCCCATCAGGTCGGAGACAGAGTTGACCTGAGCGCGCTTCAGGCAGTTGTAAGCGCGAACAGAGAGGTTCAGCTCCTCGAGAGGAATCTGGGCCTCAGCAGAGGGCTCAGGCTCCAGACCAGGCTCCTCGACCATGGTCAGGCTGGCCAGAGGCTGGAACAGCGCAATCAGCTGATTGGCTGCCTGGGCCATGGCGTCGTCAGGGGTGACGGAACCATCGGTCTGGATCTCAAGGCGCAGGCGCTCCCGGGCGGAACCGCCTTCGCCCACAGCGGTCTCATCGACGCTGTAGTTGGCGCGCTGCACAGGCATGAACACCGCGTCGATCTGAAGCAGATCGATGGCGCTGGTGTCTTCGGTGCGGCGATCGACGGGGCGATAGCCCACGCCGCGCTCGACGTGAACTTCCAGCTCGAGGCTGTGACCGTCGGCCACGGTGGCGATCGGACGCTCAGGGTCGATCACGGTGACCTGCGAGCTGAACTGCAGATCGCCAGCGGTGACCGTGGCAGGTCCATTGACGACCAGGCGGCCGATCTCCAGCTCGCGGCTGCGGCTGCTGACGGCAACGTCCTTGCAGTTCAGCAGGATGTCGAGAACGTCTTCGCGGACGCCAGGGACCGTGGCGTACTCGTGATTGACGCCGGCGATGCGCACGGCGGTGATGGCACTGCCCTCCAGGGCACCCATCAGCATGCGGCGAAGGGAGTTACCCAGGGTGATGGCCTGGCCCCGCTCAAGGGGACCGATGACAAAAACACCGGTCTGGGAGCGGTCATCGGCGATCTGGTGGTCAACCCGATCGATCTGGTACTGCAACACGGTCTGAAGCTCAGATAGGTGGAAAAACCCGCTCTGGGGCTAAGGGAGGCGTCGGATCAGACCCGGCGACGCTTGGCACGGCGGCAGCCGTTGTGGGGCAGCGGGGTGACGTCACGAATCAGGGTGATTTCGAGACCAGCCACTTGCAGGGCACGGATGGCGGTTTCACGACCGGAACCAGGTCCACGAACCAGCACTTCGATCTGGCGCATCCCCTGCTCAAGGGCGCGACGTGCTGCTGCTTCGGCGGCGGTTTGGGCAGCGAAGGGGGTGCCTTTACGGGCGCCCTTGAAACCACTGGCACCAGCGGAGCTCCAGGAGATCACTTCACCGGCGGTGTCAGTGATGGAGACGATGGTGTTGTTGAAGGTGCTCTGAATATGCGCAACGCCGTTAGGCACATTGCGCTTTGTCTTCTTAGAGCCGGACTTTTTGGCGGGCTTGGCCATGGATAAAGCCCTGCAAGAGCAGGGAGGTGATCGGGGGACTGAGGGGGGCTACCTGGTGACGCCAGCTCGATGGAGCCAGTCGGCAGGAGCGATAAGGCCAAAGGCCAATCAAGAAAGCCGAGGCTTACTTCTTCTTACCGGCCACGGTCTTACGAGCGCCGCGGCGGGTACGGGCATTCGTACGGGTGCGCTGACCACGGACGGGCAGACCGGCGCGGTGACGACGACCACGAACGCAGCCGATGTCCTGCAGGCGCTTCATGGCCATGCCTTCTTGACGACGCAGGTCGCCTTCGAGGGTGTAGCCCTCAGCAGCGCCGCGCAGCTTCTGCACGTCGGAATCATCGAGATCCTTGACGCGGGTGTCAGGGTTGACACCGGTCTTGGCCAGAATCTTTTGGGCCGTGGTCAGGCCGATTCCGTAGACGTAGGTCAGGGCGATTTCGATCCTCTTGTCGCGAGGAATATCAACGCCGGCAATCCGAGCCACTAGAGAAAACGTTGGGGTGAGCAGGGGAAGAGCTCAAAACGGAACGCTTTGAGCTAAAGGGTGGTCCAAACGGACCGGAGGCAAGAAAGTCAGACCAGGATCAACCCTGGCGCTGCTTGTGCTTCGGGTTGGCACAGATGACCATGACCCGACCGTGCCGGCGGATCACCCGGCACTTGTCGCACATTTTCTTGACCGAGGCACGCACCTTCATGGGAGCGGTCTCTCCAAATTTCCAAACGACGAACTTACCACAAGGGTCAACCCAGGAGAGCTGAGATGCGCTCTGCAATGGCCTCGACCGTGCCGGCTGCCTCGATGGAGGAAATCAGGCCGCGCTCGCGGTAGTAAGCGATCAAAGGCTCGGTCTGCTGGCGATAGACCTCGAGGCGGTGACGAATCACGGCCTCGTTGTCATCGGCGCGGCCACGGGAGAGCAGGCGCTGCACCAGCACCGCATCGTCCAACTCCATCAGAACGACGAGCTCGATGGACTGACCGAGATCCGCCAACAGGGACGCCAGGGCATCGGCCTGCGCCACATTGCGGGGGAAGCCATCCAGAAGCCAGCCTCCGCTATGCCCATCGAGGCGGCTGCGGACGATCGCCAACACCAGGGCATCGCTGACCAGTTCTCCGCGGGCCATGACGGCCTCAGCTTCTTTGCCGAGCTCACTGCCAGCGGCCACCTCTGCCCGCAGCAGATCGCCGGTGGACAGATGCAGCAGGCCATGGCGCTCAGCGAGCTGCTGAGCCTGGGTGCCTTTGCCGGCGCCAGGGGGGCCAAGGAACAGGAGGCGTTGCTTCATGGCAAGGAGAGAAAGAGAGAGGAACGTGGAGGAAGACGAATCCGCTGAGCTGGGGCTCCTACTGGCGGACCATGCCCTCGTAACGCTGGGAGATCACCGCCGTCTGCAGCTGCTTGGCCGTCTGAATCGCGACGCCCACAAGAATCAACAGACTTGTGGCACCAAGACCCTGGAAGGTCTTGACCTGGGTGGCGGACTCCACGGCGGAAGGAATGATGGCCACAGCACCCAGGAACAGGGCACCCAGCAGGGTCAAACGGTTCTGGACACCGCCCACATAACTCGCGGTCGCCGAACCCGGCCGAACGCCCGGGATGGCCACACCTGAGCGCTTCAGGTTGGTCGCCAGATCCACCGGATTGATGGTCAAGGTGGCGTAGAAGAACGAGAAGCCGATGATCAGCGCAAAGAAGAGCAGCGCGTAGACCCAAGGGGTGCTGCTGCTCGGGCTGATGAAACCGGCCACCTGCGTGAGCCAGGGGGATTTCGTGACGTTGGCGATGGTCAGGGGGAGGAAGACCACTGCCGAGGCAAAGATGATCGGCATGACGCCGCCGGCGTTGAGCTTCAGCGGCAGATAGCTCTGGCGGGCGCTGATGCCCGCACCACCCACCTGGCGCTTGGCGCTGACGATGGGGATGCGGCGGCTGCCCTCTTCCACGCAAACGATGCCAATGATGGTCAGCAGGAAGACCGCGACGAGCACGACGATGCCGCCGACGGCATCACGGCCGCCGGTCTGCGCCAGCTCAATCGTGGAACCGAGGGCCCGAGGCAGGGTCGCAACGATGTTCAGGTAGATGACCAGGGAGGCGCCCTGACCGATGCCGCGCTCCGTGATGACCTCGCTGAGCCACATCACGACCATCGAACCTGTGACCAGGGCCGTGGCCGTCTGCAGGACAAAGACCAACTCGGAGGTCCCCGCCAGGGCGTAGGGCCTGAGAATCAGGGCAAAGACGATGCTCTGCAGCAGACCCCAGCCCAGAGCCACATACCGGGTGTACTGAGCGATCTTGCGGCGGCCCGCCTCCCCCTCGTTCTTCTGGAGATCCTCCAGCTGCGGCAGCGCTGAGGTGAGCAGCTGCAGGATGATCGAGGCGTTGATGAAGGGCAGGATTCCCAGGCCGAAGACTCCCAGGGCGGAGATGCCGCCGCCGGTGAAGATGTCCAGGAAGCCAAGCAACGAACCGCCCTGAGCGATGAAGCTCTGGAAGGCGACGCGATCAATACCAGGTACAGGGATGTAGATCCCGAGCCGCACCAGCAGCAGCAAACCCAGGGTGATCAACACGCGATTGCGCAGATCCTTGGCCTGGATCAGCTGCGTGAGGATTTCACCGGCACTGGGGTTACGACCCCGGCTGACGACCATGACAGGCGAGTGGGAGCAAGAAAAAACCGTCTGGCAATCCTCTAAGGATCACCAGACGGAACTGACCTTAAGGCTTGGAGAGGTTCTGAGCGGACTCAGATCTCCTCGCAGGTGCCACCTGCAGCCTCAATTTTCTCGCGGGCACTGGCGGTAAAGGCCGCAGCCTGCACCGTCAGCTTGACCTTGAGCTCACCGTTGCCCAGAACCTTCAGGGGGTGCTTGGGGCTGGTGACGATGCCGTCCTTGACCAAGGTGTCGATGTTGACGGTGCTACCGGCCTTGAGGTCGGCCAGCTTGGCCACGTTGATCACCGTGTAGTTCTTGGGGTTGATCACGGTGAAGTGCTTCAGCTTCGGTACCCGGCGGTACAGAGGCATCTGGCCACCCTCGAAGCCAGGACGGGTGGGGCGACCCGAACGGGACTTCTGACCGCGCATACCGAAACCACAGCTTGCGCCCTGGCCAGCGGCGATACCGCGGCCCTTACGCAGCTTGCGGCGACGGGCCCCTTTCTGGGGGGTAAGGGTCTGGAGATTGAGCGACGTCATGGCGGTCCTCAGGAGTAGATCTGCTCGAGGGAGATGCCACGCTCCTTGGCGGTCTCCTTGTGGGTACGCAGGCCAGCCAGGGCATCCATGGCGGCACGAGCGTTGTTCAGCGGCGTCTTGGAGCCAAGGCGCTTGGCGAGAACGTTCTTGATGCCGGCGAGCTCGAGGACCGTACGGATCGAACCGCCCGCGATCACACCGGTACCAGGAGCAGCGGGGCGGATCAGAACGCTGGCAGCGCCGTCGCGACCGTTGCTGAGGGTGGGAATCGAAGAGTGGCGGGTGAGAGGCACCTTGACCAGGTGCTTCTTGCCATCAGCGACGCCCTTGCGGACGGCACCGATCACGTCGCCGGCCTTGCCGACGCCGACGCCGACCTGGCCCTTCTCGTTGCCGACGACAACGATGGCCCGGAAGCTCATCTTCTTACCGCCCTTCACGGTCTTGGAGACGCGGCGGATCTGCACCACGCGCTCCTGCCATTCGGAATCACGCTCCTGGCCACGGCGGTTGTCCCGGCCGCGACCACCGCGACGATCGCCACGGCCCTCGCCGCGACCACCGCGACGATCCTGCTGCTGGCCTTCAGCCGCTGCAGGGACATCAGCTGCCGCTGGGATGTCGTTGGTTTGGGTGTTGTTGGTTTCGGTCATGGTGAGAGCAGGGATCAGAACTGAAGGCCCGCTTCCCGGGCGGCGTCAGCCAGGGCCTTGACACGGCCGTGGTACAGGTTGCCGCCACGATCGAAGACCACCTGTTGGATGCCCTTGGCGAGGGCACGCTTGGCGACCAGCTGACCGACCGCGACAGAGGCGTCGCAGTTGGCGCCAATCGTGACGTTGGTGCGGAGCTCCTTATCAACGGTGGAGGCAGAACAGATGGTGCTCTGCGCTTCGTCGTCGATGACTTGAGCGTAGATGTGGTTGTTGGAGCGGAACACAGCCAGGCGAGGACGCGAGGCGGTACCGGCCAGATTGCGGCGCAGACGGCGGTGACGCTTTTGTGTCTGCTGCTTGCGAGAAAGGGTGGACATGGCAGTACAGGGTAGAGACGCTTAAGCAGACCTCACTTCTTACCGGTCTTACCGGCTTTGCGGAGGATGCGTTCGCCCTCGTACTTGATGCCCTTGCCCTTGTAGGGCTCGGGGGGACGGATGGCGCGAACCTTGGCAGCTTCGTTGCCGACCAGCTCCTTATCGGCGCCGGAAACGAGAACGGTGGTGTTGCCATCGACGGCAAAGGTGACGCCCTCGGGGGCAATCATCTCCACCTGGTGGCTGTAACCAGCGCTCACAACGAGCTTCTTGCCCTGAACGGCAGCGCGGTAGCCCACGCCAACGATCTCGAGCTTGCGGGTGTAACCCTTGCTCACACCCTCGACCATGTTGGCCACGAGGGTGCGGCACAGACCATGACGCTCACGGGAGCGACGGGTGTCGGTGCTGGGGGACACCACCAGATTGGTGCCGTCCTGAGCGATGGAAACACCATCAGGGAGGGTGCGGCTGAGCTCACCCTTGGGGCCTTTGACCTTCACGTCGAGGCCGTTGAGGGTGACGGTGACACCACCCGGAACAGCGATCGGCGCTTTACCAATACGAGACATGGATCAACCTCCCTGATCAGTAGACGTAAGCGAGCACTTCGCCACCGACGCCCTGCTTGCGGGCGTCGCGATCGCTCATCACACCTTTGGAGGTGGAAATGATGGCGACCCCGAGACCACCCAGCACTTTGGGAAGTTGACGAGTGTTCTTGTAGATGCGCAGGCCAGGCTTGCTGACGCGCTGCACGGTGCGGATCAGCGGCTGGCGATGCTTGCCGCTGTACTTGAGTTCCAGCACGAGATGCTTCTGAACGCCTTCACCTTCTTCGGTGATTTCAGCGATGAAGCCCTCCTGTTGGAGCACCTTGGCGATGCTGCGTGCCATGCGGGAAGCAGGCACCTTGGTGGATTCATGACGCTTCTCACTCGCATTGCGAATGCGGGTGAGCATGTCGGAAATTGGATCGTGATTAGCCATTGTCGGGACCGAAGAGGGCTCAGTTGCTGCGGAACGGCATTCCCATCTCGCGGAGGAGGGCCCGGCCCTCTTCGTCGTTACGGGCAGTGGTCACGATGGTGATGTCCATGCCCCGGATGGCATCGATCTTGTCGAAGGAGATCTCCGGGAAGATGATCTGCTCCTTCACCCCAAGGGTGTAGTTGCCACGACCGTCGAAGCTCTTCTCGCTGACGCCGCGGAAGTCGCGGATGCGAGGAAGGGCCAGGTGAATCAGACGCTCGAGGAAGGCATACATGCGATCACCGCGGAGGGTGACAGCCACACCAATCGGCATGCCCTGACGGATTTTGAAGCCCGCGATGGCCTTCTTGGCACGGGTCACCACGACCTTTTGACCGGTGATGGTGGCCAGCTCCTCGATGGAGGCCTCAAGGGCCTTGGCATTTTGAGCGGCTTCGCCGAGGCCCCGGTTGACGGTGACTTTCACCACCTTGGGGACTTCGTGAATGTTCGAGAGGTTGAGATCCTTCAGCAGCTTGGGCTGGATCTTCTCCCGATAGTTCTGTTTAAGGGACATGACGGGGGACAGGGGTTGCGCTTCTGGGCTTGGTCAGAAGGCGGACAAGGTTGATAGAGATGGAGATCAGTCGAGGATCTCGCCGGTTTTCTTGAGGCGGCGCTTCTTGGTGCCGTCCTTCTCCACAACGAGTTCCACGCGGCTGGCCACCTGCTTGGAGGTGGAGTACAGCATCACGTTGGAGGCGTGCACGGAGGCTTCTTCGGTCACGATGCGACCGGTTTCACCCTCCTGGGTGGGCTTGACGTGGCGAGTGCGCAGATTGATGCCCTGCACGACCACGCGGTTTTCATAGGGAAGGGTGCGCAGGACCTCACCGGTCTTGCCCTTGTCCTTGCCGCTGATCACCTGAACGGTGTCGCCCTTCTTGATGCGCATCTTGGTGCGCACCTGAGCCTTGGCTTTAGGGGTGGCAGTCGCCATCTCAGATCACCTCCGGAGCGAGGGACACGATCTTGGTGAAGTTGCGGTCGCGCAGTTCGCGAGCCACGGGACCGAAGACGCGGGTGCCCTTGGGGTTGTTGTCGTTGCCGAGGATCACGGCAGCGTTGTCGTCAAAACGGATCGAGTTGCCGTTGACGCGGCGGAGGGTGGCCTTGGTGCGAACCACCACAGCCTTGACGACGTCGGACTTCTTCACGCCCATGTTGGGCATGGCGTCCTTGACGGCGGCCACGATCACGTCGCCCACGTGGGCGTAGCGACGGTTGGTGCCCAGCACGCGGATGCACTGGATGCGCTTGGCGCCGCTGTTATCAGCGACGTTGAGGAACGTTTCCTGTTGAATCATCGGGAGGTCTCCTCAGCTGGCGCTGCTGTTGGTCAGCACCTCGGCCACGGACCAACGCTTGGTGCGGCTCAGGGGGCGAGTTTCGGTGATGCGGACGCGGTCACCCACCTTGCAGGTGTTGGCCTCATCGTGCGCCTTGTAGCGCTTGGTGCGGCTCACCGTCTTGTTGTAGATGGGGTGAGGGAAGCGGTTTTCGACCGCCACCACCACCGTTTTGTCCATCTTGTCGCTGACGACGGTGCCGACCCTTTCCTTGGTTGCCATAACGGTTACGGGGGGGATCAGGAAGCGGCGGAGCGCTGGCGCTCCGTTTGCACCGTCAGCAGCTGGGCCAGCTTGATGCGGGCGGCCTTGAAGCGGTGCGGTTGCTCAAGACGGCGGGTGGCCTGCTCGAAGCGAAGGGTGAACAGTTCGCGACGGGTGTCGTCGATCTGGGTGGTGATGTCGCCGTCGGAGAGCTTGCGCACTTCGGCGATGTCGGGACGGGCCATGGTCAGGACTCCACGGTGGCGGCCGCAGTCGCAGCCTGAGCAGCGTCCTGATCCGCCAGGGTCAGGAACTTGGTTTTGACGGGCAGCTTGTACTGCGCCAGGCGCATGGCCTCTTTGGCGATTTCGGGGGTGATGTCAGCACCGCCCATCTCAAAGAGGATGCGGCCGGGTTTGATCACCGCCACCCAGAACTCCGGGTTGCCCTTACCGGAACCCATACGGGTTTCAGCGGGACGCATGGTGACCGGCTTGTCAGGGAAGATCCGGATCCAGATCTTTCCACCCCGCTTGACGTAGCGGGTCATGGCACGACGGCTGGCCTCAATTTGACGGGAGGTGATCCACCCGCACTCTTGGGCCTGCAGAGCGAACTCACCGAAGGCGATGGTGTTGCCACGGGTGGCGACACCGCGCATGCGGCCGCGCTGCTGCTTACGGAATTTGACGCGTCTTGGACTCAGCATGGTTCAGGCCTCCTGATCACTCTTCGTTCGAACGGTCTTCGAACTGTTGGGGCCGACGGCTAGCGCGGCGCTTGGGAGCAGCACCCACGGGCACCTTCTCCTGAGTACCGGGGAGCACTTCGCCTTTGAAGACCCAAACCTTGATGCCCAGCACCCCATAGGTGGTGGTGGCCACCTTGGTGGCGTAATCGATGTCCGCACGCAGGGTGTGCAGGGGCACACGACCTTCGCGGGTCCATTCGGTACGGGCGATTTCGGCGCCGTTAAGACGGCCGCTCACCTGGAGCTTCATGCCGAGGACGCCAGCGCGCTGAGCCCGCTGGATCGCCATGCGCATCACGCGGCGGAACGCCACGCGCTTCTCCAGCTGTTGAGCGATGTACTCAGCCAGCAGGAAGGCATCGGCATCGACGCGCTCCACTTCGACCACGTTGATACGCACCTGACGGGCGTTATCACCAATGGCCTTTTGGATGCCGCTACGCAGCTCCTCGATACCGCTGCCCTGACGACCGACGAGAACGCCGGGGCGAGCGGTTTTGAGTTCAACCTCGAGTTGATCGGCCTTGCGGGCGATCACCACGTCGCTGATACCAGCGGCGCCGTACTTCTTGTGGATGAACTTACGAATCCGATCGTCTTCCTGAAGAAGGGTCGGATAGGTCTTGCTGGGGGCGTACCAGCGGGACCGGTGCTCCTGGGTGATCCCCAGGCGCAGGCCGGTTGGATGGATCTTGTGTCCCATCGATCGGTGTCCTCGGGGGTCAGGCGGCAGGAGCCACAGCAATGCTGATGTGGCAGGTCTTTTTCTGAATCGCGTAGGCGCGACCCTGTGCACGGGGGCGGAAACGCTTCATCACCGGACCCATGTCCGCCGTAGCGGAGGAGATCACGAGAGAAGCAGGATCGAGACCCAGGTTGTGCTCGGCGTTAGCCACCGCACTACGCAGCACCTTGGTGATCGGGCCGGTGGAGCGGTAAGGCATGAACTCGAGCATGATCAGCGCGTCGCGATAGCTGCGGCCGCGGATTTGGTCGAGTACACGACGAACTTTGGACACGGAGCCGCGGATATAGCGGCCGTGTGCCTGAGCTGTGGTGGTTGAGGTGTTTGCCATGTGCTCAGCGGCCTCCTTTCTTGTCCTTGATGTGGCCGCGGAAGTTGCGGGTTGGCGCAAATTCCCCGAGCTTGTGGCCCACCATCTGCTCAGTCACGTAGACGGGCACATGGGCCTTGCCGTTGTGCACGGCAATGGTGTGGCCGATCATCATCGGCAGGATCGTGGAAGCACGTGACCAGGTCTTGATCACGGACTTGTCATCGGCGGCGTTCTGCTTTTCAACCTTGCGCAGAAGGCTGTCGGCAATGAACGGACCTTTTTTGAGTGAACGTCCCATAGCGGTTTAAACGAACAGCAAAGCGGTGAGGTTGATCAGGAATCGCGTCCGCCACGGCTCCGCTTGGAGGTGCGGCGACGTTTCCGGAGCACAAACCGATTGCTGGGTTTGTTCCGCTTGCGGGTCTTGAGGCCGAGGGCCGGCTTACCCCAGGGGGTAACAGGGCCAGAACGACCGATCGGAGCGCGGCCCTCGCCACCACCGTGGGGGTGATCGCAGGGGTTCATCACGCTGCCTCGCACCTGAGGGCGACGGCCCAGCCAGCGGCGACGGCCGGCCTTACCGAGGCTGGTGTTACGCACCTCGGAGTTGCCCACTTCGCCGAGGGTGGCGTAGCACTCACGGCGCACCAGGCGAACCTCGGTGGAAGGCAGCTTGAGGGCGACGTAGTCACCTTCTTTGGCCATCACCTGAGCGCTGGCACCAGCGGTACGAACCATCTGGCCACCGCGACCGGCATAGAGCTCGACGCAGTGAACGCTCGAGCCCAGGGGGATGGCCGAGAGGGGCAGGGCGTTGCCGTTCTCGATCGGAGCCTCAGGGCCGGAGACCACGGTGGAACCGACGGCCACGCCAGCGGGAGCCAGGATGTAGCGCTTCTCGCCATCGGCGTAGAAGAGCAGGGCCAGGCGGGCGTTGCGGTGCGGGTCGTAGTGGATGGCAGCCACCTTGGCCACCACGCCGTGCTTGTCACGACGGAAGTCGACCAGGCGGTAGAGGCGCTTGTGGCCACCGCCGCGGTGACGGCAGGTGATCACACCGCGGTTGTTGCGGCCTTTGCGTTGGTGCTTGGCCACCACCAGGCCCCGCTCGCGGCCACGGCCGGTGACTTCAGAGAAGTCACTAGCGACGCGGGTACGCGTGCCAGGGGTGATGGGGCGGTACTTACGGATTCCCATAGTTCTTCAGACCCCTCAGGCTTCAGGGAACAGCTGGATGGCGTTGCCATCGGCCAGGCGAACCACAGCCTTCTTCACCTGGGCGCGCTTGCCGGCGAATCGGCCCACACGACGGGAGCGCCGAGGGGGGTTCATGGTGCTCACACCAACGACCTTGACGTCGAACAGCTGTTCAACGGCGGCCTTGATGTCGGGCTTGGCAGCGCGGTGGTCCACCTCGAAGGTGTACTGGTTCTGCTCAATGGCCCGGGTGGCCTTCTCAGTGATCAGCGGCCGGCGGATCACATCCGCCAGACGACCGTTAAAGCGTTCAGTCATCGCCGTAGACCTCCTGAATCTTCGCGAGTGCTTCCTCGCTCACCACCAGGGCGTTGGCGTGGAGCAGGTCGAACACGTTGAGCTGATCAGCAGCGATCAGCTTCACCTTTTCGAGGTTGCGCACGGAGCGGCGCACCACCTCGCTGGGGGCATCCAGCACCACCAACACCTTCGCGCCAGCGGCAATGCCGAAGCGGCTCAGAGCAGCGGTGATTTCCTTGGTCTTGGGGGACTCCAGACCAGCGGCGAAACCCTTCACCACCGTGATGTCGCCAGCGCGGCTCATCAGGGCGGTGCGCAGAGCGAGACGACGCTCCTTGCGGTTCATCGCCAGGTTGTAGGTGCGGGGCTTGGGACCAAACACCACACCACCACCGGGACGGAGGGGAGTGCGGATCGAACCCTGACGGGCGCGACCGGTGCCCTTCTGCTTGTAGGGCTTACGACCACCACCGGACACCTCAGCGCGGGTGAGGGTGCTGGCCGTGCCCTGACGGGCATGGGCGAGCTGACGCACCACAGCGCGGTGCACCAGATCGTTTGCAGATGTTTCCTTGGCGACTTTCAGGTCAAGGCTGGCCTTGCCGGCCTCTTTGCCCTGCCAATCGCGAACAACACAGTTAGCCATCTCTGTCCTCCTCAGTTCGCGGCTTTAAAGCCCACCCGCTTAGCGGGGAGGATGTTCAGCAGGGCGCCGGGCTTACCGGGCACCGAGCCCTTCACCACGAGCAGGTTGCGCTCGGCATCCACTTTCAGGATGACGAGACCGCGGGTGGTGATCTGCTTGCCGCCGTAGCGGCCAGCCATGCGCTTACCGGGATACACGCGGCCGGGGGTCGTACCGGCACCGGTGGAACCGGGCTCGCGGTGGTTCTTCGAACCGTGGGTCATGGGACCGCGGCTGAAGCCGTGGCGCTTCTGATAACCAGCGAAACCACGACCAATGGTGTCGCCGCTCACATCGACCTTCTGGCCCGCCTCAAAGGCAGCCACGGTGACTGCGCTGCCCAGCTCCAGACCGTCGACGGAGTCAACGCGGTATTCCTTGAGGTGGCGCAGGAGCTCGTCGCCCGACTTGGCCAGGTGGCCCTTGGCGGGCTTGTTGACGAGCTTGTCGCGAATGTCACCGAAGCCGAGCTGAACGGCGGTGTAGCCGTCAGTGCTGTCGGTTTTGAGTTGGGTGATGCGGCAAGGGCCCGCCTCGATCACGGTGACCGGGATGGCCCTGCCTTCGTCGTCGAAGAACTGGGACATGCCCAGTTTCTTCCCAAGAATGCCGATGGACATAAGGAGGGAGATACGCCAGCTGGACCACCACTCCGAGCAGGAGTGGCGTAGCTGAGACGAAGAACGCGAGTGGACCGATGGAGCGAGAAGTTCTGGGAACCCAGAACCAACGTGAACCAATGCGGCGGGGCTAGCGGCGTCGAATCAGCGGGGGCTGGGACTTGCTCCCGGGACTGAACGACAAGCGTGCAGACCTTTAAGAGCAGTATCCCGGCGACTCAGAAGAGCCACACGGGCCCGGGAAGGCCGCCACCACTGGCGACCTTGTGCATTGCCCTGGAGGCCCGGCTAGCGGACGGGCACAGTTGCAAGTGCACAAGCGAACACCATACCGCAGCACCTTCCACCCCCTCTCTGCAATCAGCTGCCAGACTTCCCGCAGCGCTGATCCGCCCCATGCCCCTGCTGCTCACCGGCCGTGGTTTCCGCCAGGAGCTGGAGCGTGTTGGAGCTCTGGCTCTCTACGCCCCATTAGAAGGTGGCGCCGAAACCCGCTTGCTGCGACGGCTCCGGGCGGCCGGTTATCGGGCACAACTGACCTCGGCCCGAGGTCTGGGCGACCCGGAGGCCTTCCTCCTGCAAACCCATGGGGTCCGCCCGCCCCACCTGGGTCACCAGAGCGTGGGCCGCGGCGCGGCCGTGGGGGAGGTGCAGATGGCCGCTCCGCAACTGGGACATCTCTTCGATGGCACGGCCCCCGTACTGCTCTGGCTGCTGGAGGGGCAAGTGCTCTCAACGGCCGAACTCTCGGCCCTGCAGAACCTCACGGAGCGGGAACCTCGCTTGAAGATCGTCGTTGAGATGGGCGGTGCCCGCTCCCTGCGGTGGCAACCCCTGAGCACCCTGCTCGCCAAGGCCGCTTGAGCCCAGAAGCGGCCCTTCGCCAAGGCCGCTGGGTCAAGTTGATCTGTGGCGCCGGCAATCAGGACCTCGCAGCCATCGAAGACCTCTGCGCGCTCTATGCGCAGGCCGGTGTCCATTGCATTGACATCGCGGCCGATGCTGCCGTGGCCGCCGCGGCCCGCCGCGGCATGGACTGGGCAGAGGGGCAGGGGGCAAGGCGCCCCTGGCTGATGCTCAGCCTCAGCGATGGCGACGACCCCCACTTCCGCAAGGCCCAATTCGATCCAAACCTCTGCCCGCAGGATTGCCCCCGGCCCTGTCAGCGGGTCTGTCCCGCGGAGGCGATCACCGGCAACGCTGGCGTCTTGGCCGAACGCTGCTATGGCTGCGGGCGGTGCCTGCCCGCCTGCCCCCTGGGGTTGATCCAGGAGGAGCAGCACCTGCTACCAGCCGAGGAGGTGCCCGCACTGCTGCAGGAGATCAGGCCGGATGCCGTCGAGCTGCACACCCAAGCCGGACGGCAGGAGGCCTTTCGCGAGCGCCTGGGACAACTGGAGGCCAGTGGCATCCCCCTGCAGCGGCTCGCCATCAGTTGCGGACTGGAGCGCGGTGCCGGGGCCAAGGCCCAAAGCAGAGCGGCTCTCAGCGCGCGCGAGCTCGCGGCGGAACTCTGGCAACGCTTTGCCGAGGTCAGGCGAGCAGGCTTTCTCCCCCTCTGGCAACTGGATGGGCGTCCCATGAGCGGCGATGTGGGCGCCGGCACCGCCCGAGCTGCGGTGAAGCTGCTGGAAGAGTTGCGGCCCTGGGCCCCGCCGGGCCCCCTGCAGTTGGCTGGCGGAACCAACGCCCAAACCCTGCCCCTGCTGCCGCCAGGCAGTGGTGCCGCAGGGGTGGCCTTTGGAGGCATGGCTCGCAGCCTCCTGCAACCCCTGCTTCAGGAGGCGGAAGCCGCAGGAGTGGCTCTGCGGGAGAGTCCGGCCCTGCGACCGCAGGCCCAGGAGCGCATTCAAGCCTTGATCGCTCCCTGGCTGACCCGTTGATGGCTAGAACGCCTTCTCTGGAGCCCCTGGCCCCGATGCCACCCCTCGACGCCGCCATCAACACCCAGCGGATCACCGACGATCTCGATCGTCTGCTGGAGGTTCTCCCTGAAGGGGTGCAGGCCGCGCTGAAGGCCCCCCAGGCCCGCGAACAGCTGCTGGAAGTGGTGCTGGATCTCGGGCGGATACCGGAAGCCCGTTATCCGGGCCGCGCTGTTCTGCTGGGCGAAGCCGTCGTGGAGCGCAGCGACCTCGCCGCCGTGGTGGAACAACTGGGGGCCTTCGGCGGCGACAACCGCGCCGGCATCGAGCGAACCCTCCACCGCATCAGCGCCATCCGCAATCGCACCGGAGATGTGGTGGGGCTCACCTGCCGGGTGGGACGAGCCGTCTTTGGCACCGTGGCCATGGTCCGGGATCTCATGGACTCCGGTCAGTCCCTGCTGCTGATGGGGCGCCCAGGGGTGGGTAAGACCACGGCCCTGCGCGAGATCGCGCGCGTGCTGGCCGATGAGCTGGGTAAGCGCGTGGTGGTGATCGACACCAGCAACGAGATCGCCGGCGATGGCGACATTCCCCACCCCGCCATCGGCCGAGCCCGCCGCATGCAGGTGGCCCGGCCTGAGCAGCAGCACCAAGTGATGATCGAGGCGGTGGAGAACCACATGCCGGAGGTCATCGTGATCGATGAGATCGGCACCGAGCTCGAAGCCCAGGCCGCCCGCACCATCGCCGAGCGCGGCGTGATGCTCGTGGCCACAGCCCATGGCAACGAGCTGGCCAACCTGATCAAGAACCCCACCCTCAGCGATCTGGTGGGGGGCATCGAATCGGTCACCCTGGGCGATGAGGAGGCGCGCCGGCGACGCAGTCAGAAAACCGTGCTGGAGCGGGCTGCCGAACCCACCTTCCCGCTGGCGGTGGAAATGCACAGCCGCCACCGCTGGCTGGTGCACCGGGATGTGGCCCGCACCGTGGATCTGCTGCTGCGGGGCCAGCTGCCACGTCCGCAGGTCCGTGAGCTGGACGCTGAAGGGCAGCTCCGTTGCAGCGAACCCCAACCCGCCATGGCCGCAGGCACGAGTGCCCTCGAAAGGCCCCGACCCACGCGGCCCCAGGCCCCCGCCTTAGCGGCGAAGCCCCTGCCGGATCCCCAGCGCAAGGCCGGCCATCTGAACGCCATCGAGGAGACCGGCGCCGACGAAGCGCCCGAACCGCTTGGGCCATTGCAACTGTTCAGCGCAGGACTGAGCGAGCAACTCATCGAACAGGCCATCCGCAGCAGGCGCCTGCCCGTCCAACTGGTGGGGGAGGTCGAGCAGGCGGATGTCGTGATGGCGGGCAGACAACAACTGGGCCACAGCCCAGAGATCCGCAAACGGGCCAGAGATGCCGGCCTGCCGATCCTGGTGATCAAGGCGGACACCCTTCCCCAGATCCAGCGAGGTCTGGAGCGGCTACTGCAGCGCAGGGGTGATGAGGAGGAGCCGACCCCACGCAGCAACCCGTCCAGAACAGCCCAGCGCGATGACGCCCTCGAAGCCATGGAGGAGTGCCGACTGGCCGTCGAGCAGCTGGTCATCCCCCAGGGACAACCCGTGGAACTTCTCCCCCGCTCCGCCTCCATCCGGCGCATGCAGGCGGAGCTCGCGAGCCGTTATCGCCTGGAGTCCGCGGAGTTCGGCAGCGGCCACCAACAGCGCCTACGGATCTTTCCGCGCTGAGCTGGGCCACCGAGATTGACGAAGGTGGACTCGCTGTGGGTAACTATCTGGGTGCTGACGACGACGCCCTCGGGAGTCTGAGCTGCAGCGCGTTGGGCCGTCGCCAAGTGGTAAGGCAGCGGGTTTTGGTCCCGCCATTCCTAGGTTCGAATCCTAGCGGCCCAGTTCTTCCGGTCCCCAGTCCTGACAAGGGGTTTCAGCGCCAATGATCGCTGCTCCCCTGCTGGTCTTCGACTTTGATGGCGTGCTGGTTGACGGCATGCTCGAGTACTGGTGGAGCGCACGCCGCGCCGCCCTGAGCCTCTGCCCCGGGCAACAGCTACCTGAACGGGCACCCGATGGCTTTGCCCTGCTGCGGCCGCTGATCCACAAAGGCTGGGAGATGGTGCTGGCCGCCCTGGAGCTCTCACGCCCTGACCTGGACCTGGGCGCCTATCTGAGCGATTACCCCCAGCGAACCCAACAAGCGCTGCAGCGCTGGGAGCTCACACCAGCGGTCCTGCAGGAGGCCCTGGAGAGCCTCCGCGCCCAGGCCATTGAGGAGGATCCGGAGGCCTGGCGAGCTCTCCACCGGCCCTACCCGGGCATCCCAGAGCGCCTGCGCCGCCTGGAGGCCGAAGGCAGCGACTGGCTGGTCCTGACCACGAAGGGAGGCGCCTTTGCTCGGCAACTTCTGGCCGGCTACGACCTCCAGCCGAAGGCGGTCTATGGCCATGAAGACGGCAGCAAACCTGAGGTCCTGCTGCGCCTGAGTGAAGCCAGCGAAGCCCTGTGGTTCGTGGAGGACCGCCGGCCCACCCTGGAGACGGTGCGCGAGACCCCGGGCCTCGAAGCCGTGCGCTGCTTCCTGGTCTCCTGGGGCTACCTAGGCCCCAGGGACAGAGAGGCCCTTCCAGAAGGGATTGCGCTGCTGGAGCCCGAACGGTTCGAGCAGCCCTTGGCGCGCTGGCCATAAACCGCTAGCGTACGCCTGTACTACAGCCCGGTGATCGCTACGGCGAAACACTTGGCTCCTGAGGTGGCACTTCTTTAAGAGAGGTCGCCCAGGATGGCCGAAGCCTTCGGCCCACCCGCCCCGCGGCCCCACCACCACCCACCTGCTGATTCCTCGTAGATATGCCTGCCGACGACAAGACCAACAGCACCAGCCCCGAGCGGGACAAGGCCCTTGGCCTGGTGCTGAACCAGATCGAGCGCAACTTCGGAAAGGGCTCGATCATGCGGCTCGGGGACGCCTCGCGCATGCGGATCGAAACCACCCCCACCGGCGCCCTGACTCTGGACCTGGCCCTCGGTGGCGGCTATCCCAAGGGCCGCGTGGTCGAGGTGTACGGACCCGAAAGCTCCGGTAAGACCACCCTCACCCTGCACGCCATCGCCGAAGTGCAGCGCCGCGGTGGCGTCGCTGCCTTTGTGGACGCGGAACACGCTCTCGATCCCGTTTACGCCGCAGCCCTTGGCGTCGACATCGAAAACCTGCTGGTCTCGCAGCCCGACACCGGCGAGATGGCCCTGGAAATCGTCGACCAGCTGGTGCGCTCGGCGGCCGTCGACATCGTCGTGGTCGACTCGGTGGCAGCCCTGACCCCACGCTCTGAAATCGAAGGCGAAATGGGCGATCTGGCTGTGGGTAGCCAGGCACGCCTGATGAGCCAGGCGATGCGCAAGATCACCGGCAACATCGGCAAATCCGGCTGCACAGTGATCTTCCTGAACCAGTTGCGCCAGAAGATCGGCGTCACCTACGGCAATCCCGAAACCACCACGGGCGGCAATGCGCTGAAGTTCTATGCCTCCGTGCGACTGGATATCCGTCGCATCCAAACCCTCAAGCGCGGCACCGAGGAATACGGCATTCGCGCCAAGGTGAAGGTGGCCAAGAACAAGGTGGCGCCCCCATTCCGCATTGCGGAGTTCGACATCCTGTTTGGCCGCGGAATCAGCACGGTGGGCTGCCTGCTCGACCTCGCTGAAGAGCACAGCGTGGTGGTGCGCAAAGGCGCCTGGTACAGCTACGAAGGCGACAACATCGGCCAGGGTCGTGACAACACGATCAGCTGGCTGGAGCAGAACCCCGAGCAAAAAGAGGCGATCGAGGTCAAGGTCCGCCAGAAGCTGAGCGAGAACAGCGATTCCCTCAAGCCCGTGGCAGCTGCGGCGGCCAAGTTGGCCGCCTCCGGCGCCAGCAGCGCCGAAGACCAACCCATCGCGGCCGCCAGCTAAGGCGGCAACAAAAAGCCCCCTGGCCTCTAGCCAGGGGGCTTTTTTACGCCCAGGCCAAGGCTGATGGCCTCAGGCAGCTTTCACGGCCGATGCCGGGGCCGCGAGCGGCGCGGCGCGCAGGTCAGCAGCAACCCGCTCCAGCTCCTGAATGGCATCGGCGCCTTCGAGCTTCACGAGTTCATGACCATTGCGGGACTCAACCCAGCTGATGCCGAAGTCGGAGACCAAAAAACGCACCATGTGCTGATCGCCGAGGCTGGCGACGAAAGAGGCGCCATGGCCATCACGATCGTCACCACAGACGTAGCAGGTTGCCGGAATCCCTTGGCGCTGCAGACCCTCAGCCAAAGCTCGCAGGCTCATCACCAGATCTTCAACAACAGATCTGTACTGCTCAGCCAGACGCGCAAACATGGCCGCCTCAGCGAATGATTTTGCGATCCTAATGTTTTCTTCAGAATTGCGCGAGACCTGAGTCTCCAAGCGGGGCCATGTGCGCAAATGCCCACGGGAGCGTCTAGCCGTCGGCCAGGGTCCACCAGCCCAGTGCGGGGCCCAGGAAGCGCACGGTGATCCAAAACAGCACAAGGGCGCCGATCCCAATCCAGGCACCACGGGTCGTGACCTGCACAAACTGCTCGCCCTGACGCTGGGTCAAGGGCAGCCAAGGCGCAAGGCGCGGTGAGGTGTCCTGAGGCTTGCTGGGGTTCGCTTGGCGCTCCCGCGGAGGCAGGCCCTGGTCCGAGCGTCGCTTGGCCTCGCCCATCAATCTGCTGGTGTTGCGGCGCGGCCACGTTAAGGGCGCCGGAGGATCAGGGGCTGGGCAACAACCGCTGCAAAGCCACCCAGGGCTCGAGGGCCTCCAGCACCTGCCTGCCCCAGCCGCGCCTGCGCAGCCGACCATCGAGCACGGCCAGTCGACCACCATTGCGCCGCAGGCCGGCCACGGAGCGCTGCAACCGGCCCAGGGCCTCGGGCAGGAGCAATTCCCGGAACCAATCACGGCCCTGCAGTCGAAGGGCTGCCACCCGGGCTGCCGTGAGGGGGTCTTCCAGGCTGGAGATGGGCAATGTGGCGGCGACCAGCTGGCAGGGCAACGGCAACCGCTGCTGGTGCTCCAGCCACCAACTCCAACTGCAGCAGATCACCCCGTTGGCCTCCGGAGCCGTGAGTTCGTGGCCCACCCGACTCCCGAATTCAGCCGCCAGCGCACTGACCAGTCCCAGACGCAGTCCCTCATCGTCCAGCAGCACGACGGTCAAACCCGACTGCCCGAGCACCAGACGTCGGCACTGATCCAGCAGATGCGTGGGGTAGTGGGGTGCATTGGGCAGCGCCTGGCCCTGCGGAGCGAACAGGGGCAAGGGGTCCAGCAAGGGTGGGTCCGCCAGGCTGACCTGGACCTGCGGTTCAAATCCCAAGCGGGGAGTGGCCGCCTCCGGCCAAGGGCCCACCAGAACGATGCCCCGGCCTTGAAACATGCCGGCCAATTCCAGGCAGGGGTCCAGGGGCTGACGGTGCCAGCGCCACTGCAACAGGGTGGGATTCACCGCTGCCCAACTGGTCCAGCCCGAACCGGCGGTATCCAACCAACGCTGCCAGGGGTCCGGCAGGGGGGCCAGCAAGGTGAGCAGCTGCCGCAGGGGAGCCTCGTCGTCCGCCGTGATCGTGACCTGCTGAGCCGGGCCGCAGGGTCTGGCCAACAGACGCCGGCTGAGGCGTTCGTGCAACTGCAACAGGCTGGTGGAGGCACTGGGCAAGCTGCGGCGCAGCTGCTCCCAGTGTTCGGTGTCGATCACCACCTCCAGGCCCTGACGCAGCAGGGGCTGAAGCAGCTCTCCCTCGGGCACCACCAGCTGCCGTTGCCCCAGCAAGCCCTGGCGCCAAGCCGTCACCAGCTGGTCGTGGTGGAGCAGCCAGAGGCGAGCGGACTCAGGGGGGGCCGCGCTGCCCTCCCAACAGGGCAGCGTCAGATCGACGGCCTGCAAGCGCGGCAGGTCCACCTGCAGGAGGCGCTGACGCAACGCGGGACTCACCACCAGGGCCACCGGACGCTCGTGCAGAGCCAGGGGCACCAGGACACCGAGCAGCCAACTGGGATCGCTGCCCGGCGCCAAGCGCACCAAGGTCTGGTCGCTGCGCCGCAGGCTGCGGGCCACCAGCCGGCTCAAGGTGAGGTGATGGGGCCAGCGCGCTTCCCCCTCCTGGCGGAGGAGCGCCTTGAGCTGTTGGTGGGCCTTGGCTTCCAACATCGCCGAATCGTAGGAAGCTGGTTTCAGAGGACTGTTCAGCAATGACAAGCCCATGGCGCAGCCGGCCCGTCGGGATCGTCGGCCTGGGCTTGATCGGCGGTTCGTTGGGACTGGATCTCCAGGCCCAGGGACTGGAGGTGCGGGCACTCGTGCACCGGGCCAGCACGGCAGAACGGGCCCAAGAACGCCAGTTGGCCAGCCGCATCGCGCTGGAGCCGTCGGTCCTGGCGGACTGCGGCCTGATCGTGCTCGCCCTACCGCTCGATCGTCTGCTGGAGCCGAATCCCGAACTGCTGGCCGCACTCCCGGCCGATGCCGTCGTGACCGATGTGGGCTCGGTCAAGCAGCCCATTGCCGACGTCTGGGAACCGCTGCATCCGCGCTTCGTTGCCAGCCACCCCATGGCCGGCACCGCTGAAGCCGGAGTCGAGGCCGGCATCCAGGGGCTCTTCAGCGGACGCCCCTGGGTCGCGACCCCAAGCGAGCACACCGAGGCGAACGCCCTGGCCTGCGTCCAGGAGCTGGCCGAATCCCTCGGCGCCCACTGGCTGACCTGCCCGGCCGCCGCCCACGACCGGGCCGTGGCCCTGATCTCCCACATGCCCGTTCTGGTCAGTGCTGCCCTGCTCCAAGCCGCGGATCAAGGCGGTGAGGCCGCTGATGCGGCCGCTCTGGTGCGGCAACTGGCCTCCAGTGGGTTTGCCGACACCAGCCGCATTGGCGGCGGGAATCCCGAGCTCGGCAGCCTGATGGCCCGCTGCAACCGCAGCGCCGTGTTGGAGGCGCTGCAGCACTACCGCAGCCAACTCGAGGAGCTTGAAGCCTTGGTCAAGCACGAACAGTGGAGCGATCTGGAACGGGCCTTGCGCCAGTGCCAGGGGCTGCGGCCGGAGTTCCTTTAAGTCCGGAGCTGCAGCTGCCGCCCTTGAGCCGCCAGCAGCTGGCGGGAGGCCATCAAGGCCGAGAGGCTCACCCCGGCGGTGCCCTCTCCGGGGTAGATCGCATCGCCGCAGAGCCAGAGACCCGGCAGGGGCGTGCGACTGGCCAGGCCAAAGGGGCCAAAGCGACTGGGGTGCTGGCCCAAGCCCCCCACAAAACCGAAGGGGCGGCCCGTCCAGCCGGCAAAGCCCCGCGGCGTGGACAACTCGGCATGGAGATAGTCCGCCGGCTGCAAACCCAGGAACTGCTGAAGCCCCGACTGAATGCCGCTGAGGGCAGCCTGCTTGCGGCGCTGGTAGTCCCCCTCCTGCAAGCCAAACCAAGGTCTGGCCGCCGTGAAGACGCTGGCGATCAAGGTGGCCTGCCCCAACGGCGCTCGCCCATCTCCCTCCGCGCTGAAGGAGATGAACAGGCTGCCGGGATCCTTCCACTCCAATTGCGCGTGCAGCCCCAGCAACGCCGGGACCCGCTCGCGCGCGACAGCGCCGTAGAGCACCAGGGCGCCTGAGGGATCGGGGAAGCCAGCCAGCCGCCGGCGGTAGGACGCAGGCAGTGCATCCCCCAGCAGGCCAGGGAGAGCTTGCGGAGGCAGGGTGTTGACCACCTGAGCGGCCTCCAGCTGGAAGGGCTGATCAGCCGGTCCGTTTCCCTGCACGCGCCAACCGCTCCCATGGCGCTCGAGGGACGCGACGCGATGGCGCAGGCGCAGACGACCTCCGGCGGCCTCCAGCGCCGCCTCAAGGGCCTGGCTGAGACGCTGCATGGATCCCTGCAGATGCCAGAGGCCCAGGGGTTCTTGGGCCATGGCCAACACCGTGGCCCCATAGAGGGCAGCGGTGCGATCGGCACTCTCCTGGGAGTACAGACGCAGCTGCAGATCCAAGAAGCGCCGCAGCCGTTGATCGCCGCTGCAGCCGCACAGCACCAGCAGATCCGCGATGGTGGCCGTGGTGAACAGCCCAGAAGCCAAGGTGCCCGCGCTCAAGGCCCCCAGCAACTGCTGCAGATCCCAGAGGCTGCGCGGCGGCAGCACCGGATCCTGAGCCGCGAAGGCCCAGTTGCTGCGGTGCAGCAAAGCGCAGAGCTGCCAAAAGCGCTCACTCCCTGGGAACTGCCTCAGGCGCTCCTGGGCCCAGCGCTCGGGATCACGCCAAAGGGGAATGGCCGCGGACTCGCCCGCAAGCTGCACACTGCAGCCCGGATCCAGGGGCGAAGCCTCGGGCAGCGGCACCCCGAAATGGGCGAACAGGCGTTGGTGGATGCCGCCGGGCTCGAAACCTGCCACCTGGGTGGCACCCACATCGAAGACGTAGGGACCGCGCCGAAAGGTGCCCGCACAGCCGCCGCTTTGGTAGTGGGCCTCCAGCAGCTCCACCTGCAGACCCTCGGCAGCGAGCAAGGCGGCAGCGGTGAGGCCGGCGATGCCGCCCCCGAGCACCGCCACATCACAACGACTGGTCATGGCGGCATGCTGGCAGCGCACCTGCCCTGGCCGCGACCGCCCAAGAGCTGATGGCAACGCAGGAGCTGGCGCAGTGGATCAAGCAACAGACCGGCGCCGAACTCGCTCGCCTCAGCCCCGTGGGCGGCGGCTGCATCCACAGCGCCTGGCGGCTTGAACTCCAGGACGGGCGGGTCTGCTTCGCCAAGACCAATCAGGCCGACCTGCTGCCCGTGCTGGAGGCGGAAGCCGATGGGTTGCGCGCCCTACGCCAAACCCTGGACGCGCCAAGGCCGCTGCAGATTCCGGAGCCCCTGGCCCTCGGCCTGGCCGGCCGGGAAGCCGTTCTGCTCTTGAGCTGGCTCGAGCTCCAGAGCAGCCCCCAGCGTGGCTCCCAGCACGACAGCGCCTGGGGAGAGCTGGGAGCCGGGCTCGCCCAGCTGCACCGCAGCAGCCTGCGCGGTGGCGACGAACGCTTCGGCTGGGGGCAGGACAACTTCCTGGGTTCTGCGCTCCAACCCAACCGCTGGAATGACTCCTGGGCTGACTTTTTCTGCCAGGAGCGCCTGGGACATCAGCTGCGCTGGGCGGCGCGATCGGGCCGCAGCCTTCCCCAGGGCGAAGCCCTCTTAAAAGAGGCAGCAGGTTGGTTGGCTGACCACAAACCGGAGCCCTGCTTGGTGCATGGAGACCTCTGGAGCGGCAATGCCGGCCAGCTCAGAGACGGCGGAGGGGCCATCTTTGATCCGGCCGTCTACCGGGGCGATCGCGAAGTCGATCTGGCCATGGCTCAGCTGTTCGGCGGATTCCCCGCAAGCTTTTTTGCGGGGTACCAGCGCTGTTGGCCCTTACCGCCAGGCCACCAGCAGCGCGTTGAGCTCTACAACCTGTATCACCTGCTGAATCACGCCAACCTCTTTGGCGGCAGCTACTGGCAACAAAGCGCCGCCTGCATCCAGTCGCTGCTGTGCAGCTGGAGCTGACGGCGCCAGGTGGAAGGCTGAAGGTCAGCCGAGAAAGGTCAGCCCAGGTATTCCTTGCGCAGGCTCTGCACCTTGTTGATCACGGCGGA
>JBMSIW010000004.1:0-41772 GCA_049418265.1 Vulcanococcus sp. | reverse complement strand
GAGGATCAGTTCTGCAGTGACGCCGCCACGTCCTGGAGCTGTTGTATCAGTGCCGAGGCTTCCCGGCGGTTGCGGCCAATGACAGTGACACCGAGCAGGCCGTGTTCACTGAGGGCGCCGAGGCGATGGGGGATGCAACCGCTCAGCCGTGAACGATTGAAGTACAGCTTGCGGCGGATCACGGCATCAAGCCACTGCTCCGGCAGGAGGCCCTTCCCCTTGGGTAAACGCCAGCTGTCGCAAGCCTCGTAGACGATCCCACTGCCATCGGCGCCGATCAGCTCGCCGGTCTCAGAATTGAGCTGGCCACCCGTTGCCGTGGCGGCCAATTGGAAAGGATGGGTGGTCCCGCCCTTGCGCAGATTGATCTCCATCCCCCAGAGCGTCCAGGCGCTGCCCTCTCGCGTGGCGAGCCAATCAATGAGCACCGATCCCCGGCACCCCTTGGCGGCCAGGGCCTCTCCAACCCGCAACCCAGCCGCGATCAGCGCACTTCGGTAGCGATGGCTGGCAGGAAAGCGGCAACCTTCAAAGCTCTGGCGGTGGATGCCTCCCAGGCACTGCTCGTGGGTGGAGACCAGGGCAACGCTGCCCTGCTGATCGATCCACAACTGCACGCTCGGTGAGTGCGGGGATCGGCTCGCAATCCACTCTTGCGCGATGGCTCCTTCCGCCTGCAGCTCCTCGCGCCAGTGGGGCAAGGGCATCGGCAGCTGTTCCAGGGCCCGCAGCAGCTGGGCCCTCCGCAACCCCTCAGATCGCTGCCGCCACCCGCCCAGATCCAGTGGCAGTGGTGCGTTGCCACGTCCACCGGCCATCCGGTTCAGCTTGATCACGACGCCGGTGATGCCGGGGTGCTCCAGCATCAGGTGCTCCAGGGCCTCGGCCAGTTCGCCCAGGGTCCTGCAGAGCGCTGTGGTGCGTGGATGGGGAATGCCGATCTCCTGGAACAAGGCGGCGGAGCCCGCTTTACTGCCCCAGTGCGAGAGGTGATGGGGTGTTCCATCCACGCACAACTGGAGGTGCTGGGCCAGGCGTTCTTCCGCAGGGCCGATGGCATAGGCCGAGAGCCGCGAGCCGGGGGGCAGCTGCCGCTGGAGGTCAGCCAACAGTTGTGGTCTCGCCAGCAATTTCTCAGTCAGGCTTTGCGCTGAACGGTCGTGGAGCGCAATGCACTGCAACCGCCCGCGAAGCCAGCGCGTCTGCGCGGCTGGAAGCAGCTCCAACACAGCGTCAAGGCAGATGTCACTGAGGGGCACGGGACTGACCACAAGGCAGCGCCGGTCCGGCAGCTGCAGCTCCCGTAAATCAATCAGCTGACGCTCTGGCCAACTGTCGAGCCCATCAATGCTGGCCAGGGTGCGCGGGTCCGCGCTGTAGGAGGGCAACACAAGCAGCGTGCCTCCCTTTGAGGGACTGGAGTGGATCACCCTCAGCGTGGCTCGGATGGTTCGTGGTTCCTCTGGCCAGGGCTCCGCAGTTCATGGCGATGGGGTTGGTTGCCAAAATGTCGATGGGCCAGGGCCAGCAATTCGGCGTCACTGCAGGCGGTGTCATCGACGCTGATCGTCTCGAGCCGTGAATGCAGCTCTGGATGGTGCTCGCCGATGTAGTGCGTCAGGAGCTGACGCAGATCGCTCTGACCATGGCCGTGACCCAGCAGCAACACCCGGTCCGCATCGGCGATGGCCGCACTGAGATCCTTGAGGTAGTCGTAGTCCAGCGGTGCGCGCTGACCCTTGACGTCTCGGTCATGGCGATGGCTCAGGCGCTGTCCGCTGCTCCACAAACCGTGGGGCCTGAGATCCGCGGCCTTCACGTCATCACCGTTCAGCCACCAGAGCCGGGCCCCACGATGGTCGAGGTGGATCAGCAACCGCTTGGCCTGCTCGCCGCGCACCGGCCTTGAGGGAGCCTCGGGATGATCCGGCGTGATACCGGCCTGCTCCAGGAACCATCGAATGCGATGGATCCCCTCGGCATCGAGGTCCGGATGCAAGGGCCCGCCGGCCGCATGCAACACCATCGAATTGCCGTTGCTCAGTTGCAGCTTCAGCCTGTGCTCAGAGAGGTGGTGCACACTGCCCCCCAGATGGATCAGCAGGGACTCCACTGAGGACTGCCTGAGGTTGTGGGGCACCGGATGGGCGAACAGAGCCTGCAGTGTCGCCATGTGCTGGTGCTTCATCGCAGCAACCAAGGGGTTGACCTGCGTTGAACCTATGGATCGCGCCTGAACGGGAGGGTTGCTGCGGCTGATTCGCCTAACAAATCCTGGGCAATTGTTCGCTGCTGCTGATATCGAGGGGGCGCAGCACCCCCAGGGCACTGCGCAATTGGACGGGGTAGCGCTGCTGCAGGGCTCCACCGCCATCTCCCCTGGATCGCTCAAGCACCGTGCCAATCCGTGCGGCATCGCCTTGAAAAGCCTTCAGCACAGTGAGGGTCTGCGCCGCCTGTGACTCCGGGCAGATCACGACCATGCGTCCTTCGTTGGCCATGGCCAGCGGATCAAGGCCCAGCAGGTCGCAGGCTGCCTCGACGGTGGGGTGCAAGGGGATCGCACTGTCCTCGAGCACCATGCTGCAGCCAGAGGCCCGGGCCAATTCATCCACGGCGCTAGCCAGGCCGCCGCGGGTCAAATCCCTGAGGCAGTGAAGCTCAAGACCGCTCTCGAGGAGGGCCTGCACAGGTTGTTGCAGAGAGGCCAGATCACTCTCAAGCGCCGTTCGCAGACCCAGCTGGTTTCGTGCCGCCAGGATGGCGACACCATGTCGACCCAGATCGCCGCTCACCAACACCGCATCCCCAGGCCGCACGGAACTGGGGTGGATCTGCAGGCCATGGTCCACGACGCCGATGGCGGAGGTGTTGATGAAGATCCCATCGCCCTTGCCCCGCTCGACCACCTTGGTGTCCCCGGTGATCACGGAGACCCCGCATTGAGCGCAGGCGTCTGCGATCGAGGCGATCACCTGTTGGAGGCAACTCAGCTGGAGTCCTTCCTCAAGGATCAGGCCAAGGCTGAGGGCCAGGGGTCGTGCCCCGGCCATGCAGAGGTCGTTAACGCTGCCAAAGACGGCGAGGCGACCAATGTCACCGCCCGGGAAGAACAGGGGCTGCACCACATAGGAATCCGTGGTGAAGGCGAGTTCGGAGCCTGGGGCGCTCCATCGCGCTGCGTCATGAACGATCCCGCTTGGCGGACCAAGCACGGGTAGAAGAAGCTCAGTGAGCAACTGTTGGCTGAGACGCCCCCCACTGCCATGGGCCAGTTGGACAGTGGAGAAGTCCTCAGCCATCACTCAACGCGGGTAGCGAAAGTACGCAGCGCAGGCTCCTTCACTGCTGACCATGGGGGCCCCCAGGGGGTGTTCAGGGGTGCAGGCTTCACCAAAGCTCTGGCAGTCGCTCGGTCGCATCAGCCCCTGCAGCACGCGGGCACTGGGGCAGATCTCAGGGCATGGCGCTCGCAGCTGCTGTTGCGGCGGCGCCAGGGCCAGGGCTGAGAAGGGTTCTCTCAACTGGTATCCACCCTGCGGGATCATCCCCAGGCCGCGCCAGATCGTGTCCACCGGTTCAAACACCGCATCGATCAGCTGCTGAGCGGGCCGATTACCTGCAGCCAGGGCGACGGAGCTGTAGGCGTTCTCGAGTTCATGGCGACCCTGCTCGAGCTGTCGAACGCAGTGCAAGATCCCCTGCAGTAGGGCTTCGGGACTGAACCCCGTGATCACGATCGGCAGACGATGCCTTTCGGCCAGCTCGACGTATTCCGCCTCGCCCATCACGGCACAGACATGTCCGGCGGCCAGGAGGCCCTGGACCGCGCAGTGCGGTTCCGCGAGCAGCGGATCGAGCACCGGGGCGACTCGCACATGGGCCAAGAGCAATTTGAGATTGGGCAACCCTGAAGCGAAGGCCTGCTGCGCCAAAAGCGCTGTGGCGGGTGCTGTGGTCTCAAAGCCGACCGCAAAGAACACCACCTGTTTGCGGGGGTTCTCCTGGGCGATCGCCAGGGCATCAAGCGGTGAATAGAGGACGCGCACATCGGCTCCCTGGGAGCGGAGCCTGAGCAGATCGCGGCCATCCGTTCCGGGAACCCGCAGCATGTCGCCGTAGGAGCAGAGGATCACGTCCGGCTGCTTCGCCAGAACCAGTGCCTGATCGATTCGCTCGCTGGAGGTCACGCAGACCGGACATCCGGGACCGTGAATCAGATCAACCCAAGGGGCGAGCAGTTGGTCGATGCCGTGGCGCAACAGGGCGTGGGTTTGGCCGCCGCAGACCTCCATCAAGGTCCAGCGCTGCGTGCATTCCGCTTGAATCTGATCCACCAACTGCCGGCAGGCCTGCATTACGAAGAGCTCCCTAAGGGCAGGCTGTAGCTGCTCAAGGCCCGGATGTATTGCGAGCGCTCAAAGGCCTCCGGATCGGGACAGCGTTGTTGGCTGAGGCTGCCACGAATGGTGCTCAAATCCTTGACCTCGTGGTCCTCAAGCCATTGCAGCAATTGCTGCTGCATCCTCTGCAGCTGACCGGGGCCATGACGCAACAGGGCGCTTACCACCTGGGTGGCCTGCGCCCCCACCATCAGCATCCGCACCACGTCTTCACCGCTGGCCACCCCGCCACTGGCACAGAACTCCAGGCCGACGCGACCATGAAGCAGACCGATCCAGCGCAGCGGCAGGCGTTGATCAGCGGGGCCACTGAGTTCCAGATGGGAGGTTGTCTCGAGCGCTTCGATGTCCACATCCGGTTGGTAGAAGCGGTTGAACAGCACCAGGGAGCGGGCGCCGGCGCACTCCAACTTGCGTGCCATGGCCGCCAAGCCGGTGTACCAGGGACTGAGCTTCACGGCCACCGGAATCCGCACCGCACCGGCGGCCTGTTGGACGATGTGCAGCTGTTCTCGCTCGAGGTCTGCACTGTCGGCTGCGGTGTCACTGGGCACGCTGTAGAGATTCAGCTCCAAGGCCTGAGCACCGGCGGCTTCGATCGCCTGGGCAGCCTCTGACCAGGGACCTCCATGGCTTCCATTGAGGCTTGCAATGACTGGAATCTGCAGACGCGAGCGCACCTGACGAATTTCAGCGAGATACCCCTCGAGCCCTAGGTGGGTCGGTACCGGGCTGGGCCGGTAGTTCAGGGCTTCTGGATGACTCTCGCTGCTGTGCTGTTGGTGGTGGATCCACTCTTGCCAGTCGCGATCGATCTGCTCAAGAAAAAGGGAGTGCAGCACCACCGCACCAGCCCCCTCGGCTTCCAGGGCCACCAGGCGCTCGAGGTCTCCGCTGATCGGAGCCGCCGCGCCCACCAGCAAAGGGGAGCGCAGCGGAAGGCCGAGGTACTCGGTGTTTAAAACCGAGCTCACGGGACGTTGCGGAACCTCACTCATGGCTGCTTCTTCCCCGCCAGGCGCTGATAAAGCTCCCAGCGAGCCGCGCAGTCCTGCGCGGCCTCCTGGCTCAGTTTGCGAGCCTGATCGGGATTGCTGTAACGCAGCATCCGAAAACGATTTTCAGCGTCCAGGGATTGCTCCAATGGAAGCCGCGGGGGCCTTGAGTCGACCTGCAGGGGCGGTTTGAGCCGAGGGTCGTGGCGATAGAGCAACCAACGTCCCGACTCGACCGCTTGCCGTTGGTGGTCCATGCCCCGCGCCATGTCGATGCCATGGGCGATGCAATGGGAGTAAGCCAGGATCAAGGAGGGGCCGGGATAGGACTCCGCCTCCAGAAAAACCCTGAGGGTGTGCTCGTCGCGGGCACCCATCGCCACGCTGGCCACGTAGACATGGCCGTAGCTCATCGCCATCAGGCCCAGGTCTTTTTTGGCCGTGGTTTTACCGCCGCTGGCGAACTTGGCGACGGCTCCCTTCGGGGTGGCCTTCGACATCTGACCACCCGTGTTGGAGTACACCTCGGTATCCAGCACCAGCACATTCACATCGCGGTTGCCGGAGATCAGATGGTCCAGGCCGCCAAAGCCGATGTCATAGGCCCAGCCATCACCACCGACGATCCAGACACTGCGCTTGACGAGGTCATCGGCAATGGCGAGTAGCTCCGCGCCATCAGGCCCCGCATGCCGCGTGAGCTGTTGCTTGAGCTCCGTGACGCGCTCACGCTGTTCATGGATGCCGGCCTCATCGCTTTGATCGGCGGCGATCAGCTCATCCACCAGTTGCTCTGGCAGTGCCGTCCTCATCTGCGTGAGCAACTGCACGGCGCGCCGTTGACGCTGGTCAAAGGCGACGCGAAAGCCCAGACCGAATTCAGCATTGTCCTCGAACAAGGAGTTGCTCCAGGCCGGGCCCCGTCCCTCGGCATTGGTCGCCCAGGGCGTGGTCGGCAGATTGCCGCCATAGATCGAGGAGCATCCGGTGGCATTCGCCACCACCATCCGATCCCCGAACAGTTGGCTGGCCAACTTGAGGTAGGGCGTCTCACCGCAGCCCGCGCAGGCCCCAGAAAACTCAAACAAGGGCCGCTGCAGCTGCTGCGTGTTGATGTGACCGAGCTTGAGGCTCGCTCGATCGGCCTCGGGAAGGCTCAAGAAAAAGGACCAATGCTGCGCGCTGCTGGCCCGCAGTGGTCGCTGCGGCGCCATGTTGATCGCCTTGCGTCGCGGTGTCTGGCGATCACGGGCTGGGCAGACCTCGACGCAGAGACTGCAGCCCGTGCAGTCCTGGGCTGAAACCTGAATCGTGAAGGACTGGCCTTCCCACTCCGTGGCCCGAGCAGGTGCAGCGCGAAAGCCTTCAGGGGCAGATGCCAGAGCCGCGGGCTCTGCGACCTTGGCGCGGATGACGGCGTGGGGACAGACCATCACGCATTTGCCGCATTGCACACAGAGGTCGGGCTCCCAGACCGGCACCTGGTCGGCAATGTTGCGTTTCTCCCATTGGCTGGTCGCGGTTGGGAAGGTCCCATCACAGGGAAGGGCGCTCACCGGCAAGCGCTCACCCTGGCGCTGCAGTTGCGGAAGGACCAGATCACGCACCGCTGCGGGTGCTTGCCGCATGGCAGGCGAGATCTCCAGGGGCACCAGTTGGTTCGGCTCGCCCTCATCAAGCGGGATCTCCAGAGCGCGCAGGGCCCCGAGGGCCTGATCGATGACCGCGAGGTTCGAGGCAACAACCTCCTGCCCCTTGCGTCCGTAGCTGTGCCGTACGGCCTGCCCCATGGCAGCGATGGCCTCATCCAGCGGCATCAGCTTGCTGACGGCGAAAAAGCAGGCCTGCATCACCGTATTAATGGTGCGTCCGAGACCTTGGGCCTCGGCGATGGCTGCCGCATCCACCACAAACACCTGCAAGTGTTTGCGGCGGATCTGTTGACGGGCCAGCAGCGGCAGCTCTCCCCAGCAGTGCTCGACGGGATGGGGACTGTTCAGCAGCAAGGTGCCGCCTTCTGCAGCCAGATCGAGTAGATCGAACTGAGCCAGGAAGTCCCAGTGGTGGCAGGCCACCAGCTGGGCCTCACGGATTTGGTGGCTCGCACGAATCGGCTCGGGACTGAAGCGCAGGTGCGAGATCGTCACCGACCCTGCCTTTTTGGAGTCGTAGACGAAATAACCCTGGCCGAACAGACCGGTCGCCTCTCCGATGATCTTGAGGGTGTTCTTGTTGGCACCCACCGTGCCATCAGAACCAAGACCGACAAAGACAGCTCTGAGGCTCTCGGGATGCTCGACCTCGAACCCGCCGGCAACCGGCAACGAGCGGTGCGTCAGGTCATCGACGATGCCAACGGTGAAATGGTTTTGGGGTTCGCTGCTGCTGAGGTTGTCAAAGATGGCCTTGACCATCGCCGGCGTGAACTCCTTAGAGGCCAGGCCGTAGCGACCACCCACAAGCTGGGGCTTCGCCCCCTGGATCCAGTGTTCTGTGATCGCCGCCAGGACGTCGAGGTAGAGCGGCTCCCCCAGGCTGCCCGGTTCCTTGCAGCGATCCAGGACGGCGATCCGCTGGGTGGTGTGCGGTAGTGCTGCGACCAGCTCCGCCGCACAGAAGGGGCGGTACAGGCGGACCTTCAAAACCCCGACCCGCTCACCCTGGTCATTGAGGACGGCAGCGGTGCTGGCGGCGGTCTCACACCCGCTTCCCATCAAGACCAAGACGCGCTCAGCTTGGGGGTGGCCCTCGTAGTCATAGAGGCGGTAAGCGCGACCACTCAGGGCGCCAAAGCGATCCATGGCGCCCTGCACGATGGCGCCCATGGCGTCGTAGTAGGGATTGGCTGCCTCTCGGGCTTGAAAGCAGACATCCGGATTCATGCTGCTGCCGCGAAGCACCGGATGATCCGGGCTCAGTCCACGGGCCCTGTGCTCTGCTCTGCACTGTTCATTCAGCAGAGCGCGCAAGGTGTCATCACCAATCAGCTCCACCCGCTGGATTTCATGGGAGGTTCGAAATCCATCGAAGAAATGGAGGATGGGAATGCGGCCCTCCAGGGTGGCCGCACTCGCAATTGCAGCCAGATCAGCAGCCTCTTGAACCGAGGCAGAGCAGAGCAGGGCGCAACCACTCCCTCGCGCGGCCATCACATCGCTGTGATCGCCGAAGATCGATAGGGCCGAAGTCGCCAAGGCCCGTGAGGCCACATGGAAGACGGCGGCATTGAGTTCACCGGCAATCTTGTAGAGGTTGGGCAACATCAACAGCAGCCCCTGAGAAGCCGTGAAGGTGGTGGTCAGGGCCCCCGCCTGAAGGGCTCCATGCACGACGCCGGCTGCACCCGCCTCGCTCTGCATTTCCACCACCTCAGGGCACTGTCCCCAGAGGTTGGGAGTGCCCTGAGCGGCCCAGGCATCGGCCCATTCGCCCATCGGAGAGGCCGGGGTGATCGGGTAGATGGCCATCACCTCAGTAAGCCGGTACGCCACTCGGGCCACGGCCTCGTTGCCATCCATCCAGGCCTGGTCGTGGCTCATCACTCCGGCTCCACCACCGAGAGAGCGAGGCCCACATGCACCAGCAGCAGATCGCCGATGCGCGCCTTCGGGACGCAGGCCAAACTCACCTGCCGCAGCACCCCGCTGAAGTTCACATCACCCATGCGCCAGAGGGGATCGGGGTGGTCGTTGGTGCTCACCAACTCACCGGTGACGGCCAGGCACATGGCATTCCTCGGCCCGTTATTCCGGTCATAGGCAGGCCCTAAGGCTCCGGCCGCCGCTGCTGCAGATTCAGCCCAACGTCATCAGCTGACCGAGGGGAATCGCAGCGTCGTTGCTTGGTAGCCGTTGGCTCCAGTGGACCGCGATGCCCTTGGCCTGGAGAGCCTCGAGGCTGAGTTCCAGCAACAAGCGGTTCTGGAAACACCCGCCCGCCAGCACCAGCTCCCGGCTCTCCAGTCGCGCCGCCACCGCCGGGAGCGCATCCGCCAGCGCACGATGAAACAGGTAGGCGATCTCGGCCGTTGGTCGCCCCCGCTCGAGATCAACCAGCAGGGCCTCAAGCAGTGGTTGCCAGGCAAGCAGAAACGGCTGGCCTTCGACAATCGCTAGCCGATAGCGATCACGAGGGAGGGTTCCTGCATCGAACGCCTCCATGGCGAGGCCCTCAAGAGCGATGGCGGCCTGTGCTTCAAAGCTGCAGCGCTGCTGCACCCCCAGGAGCGCTGCCACCGCATCAAACAGGCGGCCCACACTGCTGCAGTTCACAGGCTGGGGCCCTCGGCTGAGGCTCTGCTCCAGGAGCTCCAGCTCTCCGGCCTCAAAGCTCTGCAACCAGGGGAGATCACGGAGTCCTGCCAGGCGCTCTCTCCAGGCGGGTCCATAGCTGCCGTGCAACAGGGCAAGGGCAACTCGCCGCGGCTCACGCACGGCCCGCTCTCCGCCAATCAATGGAAAAGGGCTCAAATGGCCCAGGCGCTGAACGCTATGGGCGTTGACCTGTAGAAACTCCCCTCCCCAGAGACTGCCGTCCTCCCCCCAACCGCTGCCATCCCAGGCCACCCCAAGCTGGGGACCCGTGAGGGCATGCTCCGCCATCACGGCCAGCACATGGGCGTGGTGATGTTGCACCAAGCCAAGGACACTGCCGTGATGGCGGCCCTTCTCCTTGGCGAGCTGGGTTGAGCCGTAGCCAGGGTGCATGTCGCACAGCACATGATTGGGCTCGAGCTGGTGACGGCTCAGCCATTGCTGCAGGGTGTCCTCCAGATGCAGCAGTCCGGCGCTGTTGGATCCATCACCAAGATCTGGGCTCAGCACCAACTGGTTGCCCTGGAGGATTGCCAGCGCTCCCTTCTGCTGAGCACCCAGGCCGACCGCTGCACTGCGGGGGCGGGCAGCCTGGATGGCCACAGGCGCCAGACCCCGCCCCAGCCGCAGCACCAAGGGCGCCTTGGCAGCCTCTCGCACAACACTGTCGTCGATCCGGTTCACAATCTCGGCGGTGTGGCTGAGCACCCCATCGCACAGCTCTGCCAGCAGCGCTTGATCCCTGCAGGCATCACGGCAGATCGGTTCACCGGAGCGATTCGCGCTGGTGGCGATGAGCGGGCGTCCAAAGCTCTCCAGCAGCAGGAGCTGCAAGGCAGAGGCGGGCCGCATCACCCCCAACCAGGGACTGGAGCCTGCGACCCCGGCATCAAGACCTGTGTTGCGGCGGCGGCGCAGCAAGACGATTGGCGCAGAAGGCCCCCCAAACAGCTCGGCCTCCTGTTCTGAGACCACACACAGCTCCTGGAGCCACTGATGGCTGCTGAGCAGCGCCAGGGGTTTGTCCGGGCGCCCTTTGCGCGCCCTTAAGCAGGCAACCGTCTCCGAGCGCTGCGGATCTGCGAGGAGTTGAAAGCCTCCGATGCCCTGGATGGCGACGATCTGACCGCGGTGCAAGGCGGCCGTCGCGTGGCCCAGACCGCGATCAAGTGCCACCACGTCTCCGTTCCAGAGCAGTTCTGGCCCGCAATGGCTGCAGCTGATCGTCTGGGCATGAAAACGGCGGTCCCGTGGATCGCTGTACTCCTGAGCGCAGGCATCGCAAAGGGAAAACGGGGCGTAGCTGGTATTGCAGCGCTCGAAGGGGAGTCCGCGCGTCACGCTGTAGCGCGGTCCGCACTGGGTACAACTGATGAAGGGGTACTGATGGCGGCGGCTGCCTGGATCCCGCAGTTCCCGTTCGCAATCGGCGCAGAGGGCGAGGTCAGGGCAGAGCAGCGCTGACGCCGAACCTTCCCGCAGAGCCGGTGCAATGCAAAACGCCTGATGGTCCTGGTTGTACGGAAGCCAGTGGCGGCTCAGTTTGGTGATCTGACTGAAACGAGGCGGCCGTTGAAGGAGCTCATCGACAAAGCGTTCCAGCTGAACTCTTGGGCCATGGGCCTCCAGCTTCACGCCGCCGCTGCTGTTGGCGATCCAGCCTGTGAGCCCGAGCTCCGTTGCGCGCAGCACCAGTTGGGGACGAAAGCCGATGCCCTGCACCAGCCCCTCCAGCTCCAGCTGAAGGCCCTGGTCAGCGGGGCAGTTCATCCTGCAGCCAGGCCATCAGCTCCTCAAGGCCCTCGCCGGTGCGGGCCGAGGTTTCAAACACCCGGGCTGCGGGTGTGATCGCCTGAACATTGGCGAGGGCCAGGTTGCGATCAAACCCCGCAGCTTGCGCCAGATCAAGTTTGTTGATCACGACGGCATGGGCGCTGCGGAACAGGCCTGGATATTTGAGCGGTTTGTCTTCCCCTTCGGTCACCGATAACAAGGCGACCCGGAGGGTCTCGCCAAGATCAAAGGCCGTGGGACAGACCAGATTGCCCACGTTCTCGATCACCAGCAGGTTCATCCCCGCATGATCGAGCTGCCTGAAGGCCTCATCCACCAGCGAGGCCTCGAGATGACAGAGCGCTCCGGTGCGGATCTGAATCGAGCGGGCACCAGCATCAGCAAGCCGTTGGGCGTCATGATCCGTGGCCTGATCGCCCACAATCACGCCGAGGGGCTTCTGAGGCCACAGCTTGGCCAGCTGCTCAAGCAGGGCCGTCTTACCCGAGCCCGGTGCGGACATCACATTGACCGTGAGCAGCCCGTGCTCCGCAAAGTGTTTGCGGTTGTGCAGGGCCAGATGGTCGTTGCGCTCCAGCAGTCCACGCTGCAGCTCAAGGCGACGCGGCGCTGCGGGACGCTCACAGCCGCAATGGCCGCACATCTAGGAGACCTCCATGGAGACCAGCTCCAGTTCACGGCCGGCGATGACCTCGCTGCTCAGGGCACCGCAGCGAGGACAGTGGTGAATCACATCCAGCGGCGTGAAGGCCTCACTGCAGTTGGAGCAGAAACAGCGGGTTCTCACCACATCGAGATCCAACGTTGTCTCCCGCCAGGGCGACTGAAGGGTGACGATCGCGAACGCCTGCTGCAGGGCGTCAGCATTCACACCAGCCTGATCGCCGATGCGCACCCGTAAGGCATGAATCGTGCGGGCGCCCTGCTCGCTCGCGACCTCAAGGGCCAGGCCACACAATTCCTCGATCAAGGCGAGTTCATGCATCGCCTCTGCTCCAGGCCTCAATCAGCGGAAACGCTGCAGCGACAGCCGCAGCGGTCAGAGGCGAGAGCGCTTCGCTGTGGTCCCACTGCTGGCCTGGCAACAACAGCTGCCAGGCGGACGGCCTGTGTTGGTAAAGAGCCTTGGTCAGCTCCAGGAGCGCCGGTGGGGAGAGCTGATGGCTCAGCGTTGAGCCGGCAATCCAGTCGGGTCCCGGCGATGCCAGCGGCTCAACGTGGGGAGAGGACCAACGGCCGCAGGGCTCAAGACCGTGGCTTGCATCGATGAACAGCACGCGCTCCGCCGCTGCCACGGTTGCGGCCAGCTCGACATGGAGTTGCTGGGTCGCGATCACCTTCAGGTCCGCGCGCTCTTCGCTCTGCAAGCACCTGGCGAGTCGGTATCCAGCGCCGTCATCTCCACGCAAAGGGTTCCCGATTCCGATCACCATGGATGTCTTCGGATCAGTCATCCCCGCCGCACCTCATTCAGCAGTTCCCCCTCCGCAGAGATCAGTTGGATCTGCAGGGGCATCGAGCCAGCGGCATGGGTGCTGCAGGACAGGCAGGGATCAAAACAACGGATTCCCGCCTCGATGCGATTGAGCAGCCCCTCGTTGAGTTGCGGCCGTGCCAGTTCGGTGGGCGTGAGGTAATGCCGGGCGATCTGAGCGATGGTGCGGTTCATCGCTCGGTTGTTCTGGCCTGTTGCAATGATCAGGTTGACCTGTTGGATCAGTCCGTTGTCATCCACGCGGTAGTGGTGAAAGAGCGTTCCGCGTGGTGCCTCACTGACCCCGACCGCCTCACGGCAGTTCACCTCGGCTCTGGCTCGCACATGGGGATCAAGGAGCAGCGGATCGTGTAGCAGGAGCTCCATCTGCTCCAAACAGGCAAGAACTTCGATCAGTCGCGCGAGGTGATTGAGAAACGAGGCGGTCACGACGCGTCCGCCGCGGTGACGAAATTCCTCCAGTTCTCGATCAGCCCGTTCGCTGCCGATCCGTTCACAGAGATTGAGGCGGGCCAGCGGGCCCACCCTGTAGCTACCAGCCTCGGGTCCCAATCCTTTGAGATAGGGAAATTTCAGGTAGGTCCAGGGTTCGACAGCTTCTGAGATCACACTGGCGTAGTCGTCCTCGCGGACCCCATCGGCAAGCACATGGCCATCGCTGTCCATGACCCGTAGGCCGAGGCATCCAGTGCCGCTGGAGTGCTCCCAGCGGTCACCATGTCCCACCAGACCAAGGAACAGAGAAGGGAAGTCTCCAAACACCCGCAATTCCTCGCGCAGGTGCTGATCGAGAAGTTGTTTGAAGAGCTCGAGCCCTTGCCCAGTCACGGCATAGGCCTCTGGCAGCGCCTGAAGGATCTGATCGCGGCTGTCCTGGCTCAGAGGCGAGCGCACACCACCTGGAACAGCCCAGGCCGCATGAATCTTGCGACCACCGAGGGCCTCGATGACCCCCTGGCCGAATTGGCGCAGTCGGATGCCGCCACGGGCAAGGTCCGGATTCGCGGCAATCAGACCAAAGATGTTCCGCCGCTGGGGATCACTATCCCAACCCAGCAGAAAGTCTGGGCTGCTGAGGTGAAAGAAGGAGAGAGCATGGGATTGGATGATCTGGGCAAGATTCATCAGACGACGCAATTTCTCTGCCGCCTCAGGGATCTGCACCGCCAGGATCTTGTCGCCCGTTCGGGCAGCCGTGAGGAGGTGACTCACGGGGCAGATGCCACAGATCCTTGCCGTAATCGCGGCCATCTCGGTGAAGGGTCTGCCCTCACAGAATTTTTCAAAGCCCCGGTATTCGCTGACGTGGAAGCGGGCATCAGCCACCTGACCGTCTTCGGCCAAGTGGATCGTGATCTTGGCGTGACCTTCAATCCGGGTGACCGGATCAATCGTGATGGTGCGGTGCTGGTTCATCGCTAGCTCCGGCTCAGCCAAATCGGATCTCGCCGCCACGGCGCAGGTCGGGGCACTGGTCCTGCAGCAATGCCTCCAGGACAGTGCGAATCCGCTGCGCTGAGGGCGGACAACCCGGCAGGTAGACATCCACAGGCACCACCTCATGCACAGGCAGGACCTGCTCGAGCAGGGCGGGGATCAGCCCTGGAGCGTTGGGCAACTGTGCACTGGCATCAGCCAGATCCAGATAGGCGCGTCGCAAGACAGGGTCGGCACCCTGCAGCATGTTGCGCATCCCCGGGATGTTCGCGTGAATCGCGCAGTCCCCGAAGCTGACCAAGACCGCCGTGTTCTGCCGGACGATTTGCAGCAGCTCCAGGTTGTCGGTGTTCGCGACGCCTCCCTCCACCAGGGCGATGTCCACGTCCTTGGGGTAGTGCTTTTGATCAGAGGCCACCGGGCTGTAGACGATGTCGGCCTGATCGGCCAGGTCAATGAGCCATTCATCGAGGTCCAGAAAGGACATGTGACAACCGGAGCAGCCGGCGAGCCAGACCGTTGCCAATCGCTTCCGTCGTGGTGTTTCAACCATGGCTGCGACTCCTGCTGGCAATGAGGGCAGCCAGACGCTCCGGATGGCCGTGCTTTTCCTCGCTCCCCTCACCCTTGTGAAAGAGCGCTCCGGTGGGACAGACCTCCACGCACTTGCCGCAGTTGGTGCAGGCGTCCACGGCGCCCCAGGGCTCCGCCAGGCCGGAGATGATCTGACAGTGTTCCCCTCGCCAGCCCACATCCCAGACGTGGGCACCTTCGACCTCATCACAGACCCGCACGCAACGGGTGCAGAGGACACAGCGGTTGTGATCCAGGCCGAAGAGGTCGTGGCTGAGATCGACTGATCGAACGGGAAAGCGGTAGCTCAGCCTGCTGTGGTCCATCCCCACCTCCACGGCCAGATCCTGGAGTTCGCATCGACCGTTGGCGACGCAGATGGCACAGACGTGATTGCCCTCGCTGAAGAGCATCTCGATGAGAGTGCGACGCAACTCCTGGAGTCGCAGGGTGTTGGTGTGGATCCGCATGCCCTCTTGCACGGCCGTGACGCAGGCGGGCACGAGCCGCTCGGATCCCTCGAGCTCCACCAGGCAGAGCCGGCAGGCGGCAACTGGGGTCAGTCCCTCGAGGTGGCAAAGCGTGGTGAGCGCAATTCCGGCTGAACGAACCGCATCCAGCAGAGAACTCCCCGTTGCGATGGCGACGTCCTGGTCGTCGATGCGCAAGCTGCAGACGCTCATGCACCCTCCAGCAACGACAGGTAGTCATCCCGGAAATGACGCAGGGTGCTGAGGACCGGCTTCGGGGCGCTCTGGCCCAGTCCGCAAAGGCTGGCGTCCTTGACGACGCCGCAGAGTCGTTCGAGCTGCTCGAGGTCAGCAGGACCTCCAGCACCAGAAAGGAGTTTGCGCAGCAGCAGCTCCAGTTGGACCGTACCGGTGCGGCAGGGAATGCACTTGCCGCAGGACTCATCGCGGCTGAAGGCCATGAAGAAGGCGGCCACATCCACCATGTTGGTGGTCTGGTCCATGACGACCATCCCGCCAGAGCCCATGATCGTTCCGAGGGCCTGGAGACTGTCGTAGTCGACCGGCGTGTCGAGATGGGCGGCCGGAATGCAGCCACCGGATGGACCACCGGTCTGAACGGCCTTGATGGGGGCGCTGCCGGAGGGGCCTCCCGCCATGGTTTCAACAATGGTGCGCAAGGGTGTGCCGATGGGTACCTCGATCACTCCGCTGCGTTTGACATGGCCAGTCAGCGAGAACACCTTCGTACCGATGCCATAGCGCTCCAGTCCGAGGCGCAGCAGGACGGGAATGTTGGCGAAGGTCTCCACGTTGTTGATCAAGGTGGGTCTGCCAAAGACCCCCTGCTCAGAGGGATAGGGCGGGCGAGGTCTTGGCACGCCCCGATGTCCCTCGATCGAGTGGATGAGTGCCGTTTCCTCACCACAGACGTAGGCCCCCGCCCCCACCCTCAGCTCGAGATCAAAGGAAAAGGAACTGCCTGCAATGGCATGCCCTAGCCATTGGTGCTCGCGGGCCTCGTCGATGGCGCGGCGCAACCGTTGAATGGCCAGCGGGTATTCGGCTCGGATGTAGATGTATCCCCGTTGGGCGCCGACCGCGTAGGCCGCAATGGCCATGCCCTCAAGCACCCCATGGGGATCGCCTTCCAGAAGGGTGCGATCCATGAAGGCACCTGGGTCCCCTTCATCGGCATTGCAAACCACGCATTTCTGTTCTCCTTCCATCGCCGCGACCGCGGCCCATTTCAGGCCGGTGGGATAACCCGCTCCACCACGGCCGCGTAGGCCACTACGCCTGACGAGATCGATGAGCTGCTGGCGATCGGCCGTTGCCAGGACGGTTTGCAGGGGCTGATAGGCCCCTGCAGCCTCAGCCTCCTTGAGGTTTTCCGGGTCGACGCGACCGCAGCGCTCCAGCACGATGCGTCGTTGCAGGGCCAGAAAGGGTTCGCTGGGATCAAGCTCACGGCAACCCTTTGGGCACCACTGCTGCAGGGTCCCGCCCGCAATGGCCACACCCAGATCGGCAGCAAAGTCGTCCCCTGTGACGCTCTCGAGGGCGAAGAGTCGCTCTTGATCGCTGCCGTGATGGCTGACGCTGAAGAGTGGTCCATCACTGCAGGGTCCATGGCAGCCCACCCCTTTGACGATGAGATCAGCGTCCGCTGCTTTCGCGACAGCTTCACAGCGTTGGCGCAGGGTTTCTGAGCCTCGGCTGCTGCAACTTGCTGAGGTGCAGAAGCGCAGGCAGGTGCTCATGGCAATCGTTCCTCAAGGGCCAGTCGCAAGCCGGAGGCCTGTTGCTGGTTCCAGACCTCACCGTCGACAACGACCAGGGGGGCACCACTGCAGGTGCCGATGCAGCGCACCTCCCCGATCTCCAGATCGGCCCTGGGCAGGTTCTGCCTGAGCTCAGCCAGCAGTGCTGGGGCACCCTGCACATGGCAGGCCGTACCCGTGCAAACCAAGCATTGGTGCCTGGCCGGTGGCTGGAAGCGAAACAGGTGGTAAAAGCTGGCGGTGCCCTGGACGCTGCTCAAGGGCAGGTGAAGGGCATCCGCGAGATGACGCAACAGGGGAGCACTGAGGTAGCCATAGAGGCGCTGGGCCGCCGCAAGCACCTCCAGGAGGGCATCGGCCCGATAGCCATGCTGTTCAAGCACGGGTTCTAGCTGCTCGAAACCCTGGGCCATGGACCTGGCTCGCCCTATGCGCAAGCTTGAAACGGCCGGCTGATCTGACAGCTGCCCTCAGCGCAACCCCTGCTCCAATGCGGCGACAGCGAGGCGCGTTTGGATCACGGCATCCGGATTCAGGCTGATCGAATCAATGCCTTCCTGCACCAGAAAGGCGGCGAACTCTGGATGATCGCTGGGGGCCTGCCCGCAGATCCCCACTTTGCGTCCCGCTGCTTTGGCTTTGCGAATGGCCAGCCGGATCATCTCGAGCACGGCTGGATGACGTTCATCAAAGAGATCAGCGACCAGGGCGGAATCACGATCGAGCCCCAGGGTGAGCTGGGTGAGGTCATTCGAGCCGATCGAAAAACCATCGAACCGCTCTGCAAAGGCTTCTGCTGCGATGACGTTGCTGGGCAGTTCGCACATCACGTAGACCTGCAAATCGCCCTGTCCGCGTACCAGTCCATGCCGTGCCATTTGGGCGAGCACCTGATCCCCTTCCTCAGGCGTTCTGCAGAACGGCACCATGGGGATCACATTGCGGAGGCCCATGTCTTCGCGGACCCGACGTAGGGCCTGGCATTCCAATCCGAAGGCATCGCGAAATGCTGGGGAGTAGTAGCGGGAGGCCCCTCGCCAACCGATCATCGGGTTTTCCTCAATCGGCTCAAAGCAGGCGCCACCGAGCAACTTGGCGTATTCATTGCTCTTGAAATCAGAAAAGCGAAGAATCACCGGCTTGGGATAGAACGCAGCCGCAAGCCGCCCCATCCCTTGAGACAGGCGCTCGATGTAGTACTCAGCTGGGCTGTCATAGGCGGCGGTCAACCTGTCGATTGCCACGCGGTCGCTTGGATCTGAAATCCGCTCTGGCTGTAAGAGCGCCAGGGGATGGACGCGGATGTGGTTCGCAATGATGAATTCCAGCCGCGCTAAACCGACGCCATCACAGGGGAGTGAGGCGAGGTTGAAGGCCTCTTCCGGGTTGCCGATGTTGATCAGGATCTGCGTGTTTGTGCTCGGCAGATGCCCAAGCTCCTGCTCCTCCATGTGGAAGGGGACGGCACCGCGATAGACCCTGCCTTCGTCACCTTCACAGCAGCTGACGGTGATCAACTCGCCATCGCTGATTCTCTCGGTGGCATCTCCGGCACCGACGATGGCGGTGATGCCCATCTCTCTGGCGATGATGGCGGCATGGCATGTACGGCCGCCCTGGTTCGTCACCACACCGCTAGCGCGCTTGAGAATGGGCTCCCAGTCGGGGTCAGTGCGATCCGTAACGAGTAGATCGCCGTTCTCAAAGTGCTGGATTTCAGAGGGATGATGGAGGATCCGGGCGGGACCGCTGCTGATGGAGGCCCCGATCGCGCGCCCGCTGCAGAGCTGCTCGGCTTCGTGATCATCCAGGTGCCAGGAGCGGATCACGGAGCCATCACGCCGTGATTCGACGGTCTCTGGCCGGGCCTGAAGAATGAAGAGCTCTCCGGTTGCGCCATCCTTCGCCCATTCGATGTCCATCGGGGTGGGTTGACCCCGTTTGTGGCTGTAGTGGTCCTCTATGGCACAGGCCCAACGGGCAAGCTGCAGGGCTTCTGCCTTGGTCAGTGCAAAGCGGTTCCTTTCGGCCTCGCTGACCGCTTCGTTACGGGTGGTGCCTCCGTCTCCGTAGACCATCCGGATCGCCTTCTCTCCGAGGCGCTGACTGACGATCGGACTGAACCCCTGGCGCAGGGTTGGCTTGAACACCAGAAGCTCATCGGGATTGACGGCGCCCTGCACGACGTTTTCACCGAGTCCATAGGCCGCTGTCAGCAGAACGGCATCGCGGAAGCCGGACTCCGTATCCAGGCTGAACATCACCCCGGAACAGGCCAGATCTGAGCGCACCATCCGCTGCACGCCGATGGAGAGAGCCACGCTGGCGTGATCGAAGCCGTTCAGTTGGCGATAGGAGATGGCCCGATCGGTGAAGAGGGAGGCGTAGCAACGTCTGCAGGCGTCAAGGAGTTCCTGCTCGCCACGGACATTGAGGTAAGTCTCCTGCTGACCAGCGAAAGAAGCCTGGGGAAGGTCCTCAGCAGTGGCACTGGAGCGCACCGCCACAGGGGGTGAACCCAGTTGCCTGTAGGCCGTGAGGATCGCGTCCTCCAGGACATCTGGAAAATGGGTTCCGAGAATCAGGGCGCGGGCCTGGGCGCCAGTCCGTTGCAGTTGCTCGAGATCAGAGACATCGAGATTCCGCAGCAGCAAGGACAGATCGGATCGGAGATCGGAAACATCCAACAGGCTCTGGTAGGCGTTGGCGGTGGTGGCAAACCCCCCGGGAACGCGAAGCCCTGCCGCACTGAGTTCGCGAATCATCTCGCCGAGGGAGGCGTTCTTGCCTCCCACGAGAGCGATCGCATCGAGGCCAACGTCCTGGAGTGCAATCACCAGGGGGCTGTCACTGGCTGACTGACTCGCCATGGCCATCCTCCCTGTCTGATCCACGCTATGGAGACCTGCTGGGGCTGTCAGCCCTGCTGGCTTGGAGCTTTGCAGCGCCCTTGCAGCGATCACGCCGCCGCCGGGAACCGAGACCAGACCTAGAGAGTGACAGGTATGCAGCGGCTGTTGATGTTCCTCAAAACCCAACAGGACGGATCGCTGCTTGAGGTCATGGATCTCAAGCAACTGTTTGATCCCTTTTCAGCTTGTGTGCTGGGTCGATTGCACGCTGGCGAGGAGCTGCAGGAGCCGGAACTGCTGCTCAAGCGCGATCTCCTGTTCCCGTCTGGGGAGTCCTTACCGGACTGCTGGATCGACCCCAGCTATGGCAAGCGATGAGCCGTTGAACGTCTCGGTCGTCAACCGGATCGAAACGTTGATACCAGGCGCCCACGGCCAACAGATCATCGACCTCGGCGAGGGCGACCAGCGAATCAACCTGACTGCGAAGACGATCGGCCACCCCCCGGTCAATCACTGGAACAGCGAGAGTCAAGTGCTTTGGTTTGGCCTGGCGCAGGGACTGAAGGGCGGCCAGAACGGTCATTCCGGTCGCAACACCGTCATCCACCACGATCAGCGCCCGATGCCGCAACTCGGCGGGGCCTGGATCACCGTATAGACGTTGACGTCTGTGCAACTCCGTGTCGGCCTTCAGCACGATCTGCCGTCTCAGCTGAGGGTCGAGATGGCACTGACGCAGATAGGGCTCATCCCAGATCAAGACTCCACCAGGTGCGATGGCACCGATTGCCAACTCCGGCTTGCTGGGATGAACGAGCTTGCGGACAGACCAACTGACCAGGGGCAACTGCAGAGCTGATGCCACTTCGGCGGCGACGACGATCCCACCGCGGGGTAAGCCGATCACGAGGCCATCGGCCATGGCCGTCCAACTCGACAGCTGTTCGGCTAAGAGCTGGCCTGCTTGTTGGCGATCAATCCACAGGGTTGTTCGGACATTCACAGCGACCTCACAGAGCGAAGGTTGGTGATCCGCTTGTGAATCCCATCCACCAAGACGACAGCGGGAGCACAACACAGCAACCACCACCAGAACTGTGATGGGATCGGAGCCATCTGGAGGAGCTGCCGCAGGGGTGCCCAGGCTTGCAGCAGCACAAAGGCGCTCAATTCCAGGCCAACTCCTGCCCAGATGAGCGCATTCGGGCGGAGTCGCAGGGCTGCACTCCAGGCCGGCAGTCGCTCGGAGCGACAGGCCCAGACGGCACCGGCCTGGGCAAAGACGATTGACCCCAAGGCCACGCTGGCGGCCTCCCGTTGGTAGGCCATCAGCTGAGGGCTGGCGGCGTGATGGAGCAAGGCCGGCGCCAGATCCTGCAGGCCAGCCAGGTCGACTCCATGGCGGGCCCAGACCATGGCATAGCCGAGCATGGCCAGGACGGCTTCCGCCAAGCCGATCACCAGATAGGCCCTCCTGAGCACGGCGCGATTGAGCACGTGTTCGGTGGTGCGGCGAGGAGGCTGCTGCATGGCCTCGAGCTGGGCCGGCTCGGCCCCGAGGCCGAGGGCCGGCAACATGTCCGTCCCCAGATCAATGGCGAGGATCTGCAGCACCGTCAGGGCCGCTGGGATCCTCAACAGCAACATCGTCACGAAGGGCGCCACCTCTGCGACGTTCGATGCCATCACATAAAGGATGAAGTGGCGAATGTTCTGGTAGACAGCACGCCCTTGGCGAACAGCCGAGACGATCGTGCTGAAGTTGTCGTCCACCAGGACGATGTCCGCGGCCTCTCGAGCTACATCGGTGCCTGAACGGCCCATGGCAATGCCGACATCCGCTGCCCGCAAAGCTGGTGCGTCGTTGACGCCATCGCCGGTTACCGCGACCACTTCCCCGAGGGCCTTGTAGGCCTGCACCAAGCGCAGCTTCTGCTCCGGTGCCATGCGCGCGAAGACCAAGCGGCTGCGGAACTTGATGACCTGCCGCAGCTGAGCATCGCTGAGGCGATCAAGGTCATAGCCGTGGATCACCCGCAAGGGATCCACGGGGCCATGCAGTGGCCCTTCCAGGAGGCCGATCTGCCGGGCAATGGCCTGGGCGGTCAACCCGTAGTCGCCGGTCACCATCGTCACCTTGATGCCGGCCTGTTTGCAGCAGGCGATGGCCCCCTGAACGCCTGTTCGTGGTGGGTCATAGAGCCCCACCAGCCCCAACAGGATCAGATTCGATTCATGCAGTTCCGCCGTCGCAGAGGGTTTGCACGCCACGGCGATCACGCGGTAGCCCTGACGAGCCATGACGTCATTGGCCGAGATCGCTAGGGACCTGCTCGCCTCTGTCAGGGCGCTGATCTCACCGGCCTGCAGCCAATGGGTGCAACGGCCGATCAGCTCAAGCGGTGCACCTTTGCTGAGCACCATCCATTCCGATGGCTCACTCCAGCGCCGATCGGCTTGCCAATGCACCAGCACGCTCATCATGCGGCGCTCGGAATCAAAGGCGGCTTCCTGCACGCGCGGGAACTGAGGTCGCTCCTGCTCGATATCGACACCACGCTCGAGGGCTCCTTTGATCAGAGCCGTCTCCGTGGAATCGCCGACCTCCAGCGTGGCGTTGCTGCAGAGACCGGCAGCCAAGAGCAGCAACGGCTCATCACTGGTCCAGGTGTCCTGCATGGCCATGGCATTAGCCGTGAGGGTGCCTGTCTTATCGGTGCAGATGACGGTCACACAGCCCAAGCTGTCGACCGCGGAGAGCCTCCGCACCAGTGCCCTCTCTGCGGCCATACGCCTCACCGCCAAGGCCAGCGCCAGGGTGACGGTGGGAAGCAACCCCTCCGGCACGTTGGCAACGATGATGCCAATGGAGAAGACCAGGCTCTCCTGCACGCTGACCTTGACGAGCAAGAGGCTTGCCAGGAAGGACAGCCCGCCCATGGTCAGGGCCAAGGCCGTGATGGTTCGCACGATGCGCCCCACTTCCAGCTCAAGGGTGCTGCGGGATCGCTCTGTGCCAGCACTGAGTTGCGCGACCTGGGCAAATTCAGTGTTGATGCCGGTTGCGTAGACCAGAGCCTGACCATGGCCTGCGGCGATGCTGCTGCCAGCGGGCAGCAGATTCATGGCTTCGGCGGTGCTCAGGAGCCGTTGTTGCTGCGCCGGCTCCCGCAGAACAGGTAGGGATTCACCGGTCAGGACCGAGACATTCAGGTACAAGCCTGTGGCTGCGAGCAGTCGACAGTCCGCAGGGACCTGGTCACCCTGTTCCAGTTCGATCACGTCGCCTGGAACAAGTTCAGCGATCGGTACACGCTGAATCGCACCATCGCGGTAGGTGCGAACCGTGATCGGAAGCACGGCAGTCAGTGCAGCCAGGGTCCGCTCAGCCTGAAATTCCTGCCAGAAACTGAACGCCGCGTTGATCAGGACAACGCTCCAGATCGCCCAGCCCAAAGCGGGCGTTTGTGCAAGAAAGGCCATGGCCCCTGCAGACCAGAGCAGCAGGGCCATGAAGTGCCGCAGCTGATCGAGAAAACGCAGAAGCAGCGGGCGATGCCGGGCTGGCGGCAGGGCGTTGGCGCCGAACTGCTCGTGGCGCTGCTCGGCATCGAACTGCGTGAGTCCCTGGGAGCTGGACTGCAGTGCTGCCAGAGCATCCTCGAGCGAGAGCGTGGTGATCGGTTGGGAGGCGCTCAGCAACAGAGCCGTCGTGGCAGATGCTCCATGGGTCATAGGAAGAGTGCGCCCGTCTGCCCATGGAGGGCTAGTGACCATGGAGCGCTATTGGGGGCTCTCCGCTTCGGTTGCCGCGCAGCTGAGCTTCTGAAGCAACTCCTCCATCCAGGGTTTCCAGATTTCCCCGCCTAAGGGGAGCTTCACCGGTTTGTAGATGGCCCGGGCGCGAATGGTGTTGAACAACAATTTGGCTTCCTGCGCGGTGAGCTCGATCGGAATCGTTCGGGTCATCGGCGGGGCCTAAACGGGGCTTCAGCGTGACGGCTGCCTGGGTGTCATGGCAGTGATGGCCTTGGATTTGCACGCAATCTGCGGCGTCTCAGTCACATCTCGATAGACAGTGGGAACAGCTCAGTCATCGCTGGCTGGTTGAACGCGGTTTGGCTGGAGATGGCCTGATCCAACCGCGACTGCCATGACGAAACGACCCTTCATTCAGCCAGCAGCGCTGCTGTTGCTTGGTTTGATGACCATGGGTGGCTCGCTGCTTCAACCCAGTGCGTCTGCCCACAGCTGGGACTGGAACGACTCCATCCAGGACTATCCCGAGAGCAACTCCCAGACCTATGGGGAGAGGCGATCGCGCTGGCGGAAGGGCACGGCCCAAGCCCGTTCCTCGAGCCCAATCCAGCAGGAGCAGCGCTGCAATGCCGGACGACTGCTGGGCGGCCTTGGCGGCGGTGCCCTGGCCTACGCCATCTCCAGGGACGAAGGCAGGGCCTGGGCGATCCCCTTGGGTGCCTTGTTGGGATCCCAGGTGGGATGCAATGCGGCGGTCGGACGCAACCCAACCCCCTGGTGAGCGGGAACAGGCAGCAAAAAGCCCCGCTTTCGCGGGGCTTAGCGCAATGGCTCGGGGGAGACTTGAACTCCCGACCTTGGGGTTATGAATCCCACGCTCTAACCAGCTGAGCTACCGAGCCGCGGTGCATGGATTGTAGAGGATCACCGTCGCCTGAACCCTGTGCTGCCGGTGCTTCAGGCCCGAGGAGGAAGCATCTGGAGAGGGTTGATGGCACCACGCCCTAAGGGGATGATTTCGAAGTGCAGGTGTGGGCCGGTGCTGCGGCCAGTGCTGCCCATCAGAGAAATGACCTTGCCCTGACCCACCAGCTCACCGGGGCGCACCAGGATGCGGCTGTTGTGGGCATAGCGGGTCAAGGTGCCGTCGCCATGGCGGATCTCCACCAGATAGCCATAGCCGCCGTCATCCCAGCCCGCCGAGACCACCTGACCGGATCGGGCCGCGAGGATCGGAGTGCCGATGTTGTTGGCCACATCGATGCCGCGGTGCATGCGGCCCCAGCGCCAGCCGTAGCCGGAGGTGAAGATGCCCTTGGTGGGCCAGATCCAGCCGGTGTCGTTGAAGTTCTCTTCGCCCTGGCCGAAACCGAAGTCGTCTTGATCAGGCCAGCTCAGGCCGCCGGAACCGAGAGGCTTGAGGCCCAGCACCATGCGGCTGCGACCCGAGGAAGCCTGAGCCACACGGATCGGGGTGCCCACCACCATGCGGGCTGCCCGAAGGCCTGGATTCAGTTTCAGCAGCTCTTGGATACTGAGGTTGTAGCGCTGGGCCACCTGGGCCAGGTTGTCGCCGAAACGAATGCGGGCGGTCTCCTGGGGTTCAGGAGGCGCGGAGAGGGGGGCGGAGCGACGCAGCTCGCTGGTATCAATCGCTGGAACGCGCTTGGCGTGCTTGCTGGCTTTGCTGGGCAGAACCAACCAGTCGCCCGGCTTGAAGTCGTGGTCCTCGTCGACGTCGTTGAGCTTGGCGATCAGGGAGCGCTCTTCGCTGATCTCGCGAGCCAGTTGCTCGAGGGGGAGGGATTTGCGGGCTTTGACCCAGATCTTGTCGGCGTCGGGCTTGCTGTTGGCGGCGAGGAGGTCGGGGCTAAGGGCAGGGGGAGCAGAAAGTTCAGGAAGGCCGGCGGGCCTGGAATCAGCGAGAGAAGGAACGACCACCGAACCAGCGGCCCCAAGGGCTGCGGTGCTGGCGATGGTTGTTAATAGAAATTGGACAGGCTTCATTCAAAATTGGCCAAAGGTCAAACCCAGCGGAGAAGCCAACATCCACCGGACGCCGCGAGATTAACGACCAGCGCGGGCCTGCGCAAGTCGTAATGGTCACTCTTTGGGTTGACCAAGTAGAAAAAGACGCTTGAGACCGCTTGCGCTGCAGGCGATTAGCGCAGATCTAGTTGGCGGATTGCCTCAAACAAGACCACCCCCACAGCGGTGGCGAGATTGAGGCTCCGCACCCCGCCGCCGTGGTCCACGGACCCCGCCATCGGGATCGTGAGCCGTTGGTCAGCCTGCTCCAGCAGCTCCGCAGGCAGCCCTGTGGTCTCTCGACCGAACAGAAGCCAGTCATCGGCCTCAAAGGCCAGTCGGTGATAGGGCTCACTGGCATGGCGCGTCAGGGCCAGCAATCGGCCGCCTCGGCTGGCGCGGTGCTCGGCAAAGGCCTTCCAGTCCCCGTGGCGGGTCAAGGCAACCCAGGGCCAATAGTCCAGGCCAGCGCGCTTGAGGCTTCGATCGCTGATCTCAAAGCCGAGGGGCTCGATCAGATGCAGTTCACTGCAGGTGGCTGCGCAGCTCCGCGCGACATTGCCCGTATTAGGGGGGATCTCGGGCTGATACAGGACGACCCTGGGCATGGGTTAGGTCGGCACCGGTAGTCCCAGTTTCATCACATCGATGGCGCGGCCCGCCACCACCAGCCAGCTCTGTTGGCAGATGGCTGCGAGCCGTTGCTGTACAGCGCCCATGCGATCGCGAAACAGCCCACCGATGGCCGTGGGGGGCACGACACCCCAGCCCACCTCCTCACAGACCAGATAGACCGGCCCGCGCTGCTGCTGCAGGGCACCGCAGAGCTCTTCGCAGAGCCGATCCCAGTGCTGCTGGTCCTTCTCCAGATGCTGGGCCACCCAGGTGCCCAAAGAATCAACCAGCAACACCATGCCTGGGTCCCGGCGCTGCTGCAGCGCCGCTACCAGCTCGGCTCCCACTTCTTCGCTCAACCAGGCCTCGGGGCGTCGCTGGCGATGGAGCGCCACGCGTTCGGCCCAGGCCTGGTCCTCACCCGGTGGCGCACCGGTGGCCAGATAGAGCACGGTCTTGCCTTCAGAGGCCGCGAGATGTTCCGCCCAGCGGCTCTTGCCGCTGCGGCTGGGACCGCTGATCAGAACCAGGTGTGGCTGGCCGCCTGACTCAGCCACCACCATTCATGTTCTTGAGGGTCGCGACGGCCGATGGCGAGACGCGGTTCAGGTAGCGGAAGATCCAGTACTTGAAGATCGTCGCCAAGACCACCGGGAAGGTGGCGATGAACAGCAGGATGAAGTTCTCTTCTGCCGGCAGGCCCAGGTGATGGGCGATGCCATCGAGCAGCACGGTCCAACCTTCGGGGCTGTGGAAGCCGACAAAGATGTCGGTGAAGAGGATGATCGCGAAGGCCTTGGCGCTGTCACTGAGGCCATAGACGGCCTCATCGAGAAAGCCCCGCAACACCTGGAGGTCTCGCCGACCCACCAGGCAGACCAGGACAAAACCCACCAGGGCGGCGAGATCAGCCAGCACGTTCTTGGTGGCCTCGAGAGACTCGGCATCGGCTTCGTCCTTGAGTTCATTGGCGCGGCGGGCCAGAGACGCCTGGATCTCCTCTGGCGTGGGCGGCTGCTTGCCCTCGAGGTAGGCCTCAAATTCCAGTTCCTGTTGATAGAGGCGAAGCTTGTTGACTGCCTTCTCCTGCAGGTGGGGCTTGGTGTAACTGAGGAAAGGGATCTCAGGGGCAAAGCGATCCATCAACGGAGAGATCACCAGGGTGCGACTGGTTTGTTGCACCACCAGGGGGACCAGGACCAGCAGCAGCAGGATGCGCAGGGAGACCAGGGTGGAGTCCCGGCGCCGCCGGAATCCAGCCACCACAGAGGCCTCGGCCTCGGGATCAAGCTGACGGCGCACGCCGTCAAACATGCCCAGCAGGCTGCGGGGCAACATCTCCGGTGAACGCGACAGGCTCGGCGTCGCTGGACGGTTGCGGCCGTAGCGGGAGAGGACCCCTTCCACCAATTGCAGTTGGCGCAGCTCCTGACTATCGAGCTCGCTGCGCAGGGGTGCCACCGCAGCCAGGTTCTCCTGGGCCACCTGCAGAGCCGCGCGGAAACGCCGCAGCATCTGAGCTTTGGCAGCCTTGGGAATGCTGAGCTCGAGCTCAGGGCGCACCGGCCGGTCGTTGTAGTACTCGAGCTCGAGGCTCTGAATCAGCAGAGCCGCTTCGTAGGCCCGCTCCAGGTTGTGGCTGAGGTCGCTGGCACTCGCTCGATCAAAGCTGCCAATCCAGTCGGTCAATCCCATGGGGCCCTCAGCGGGAGAAGACCCACCAGGTGATCATCGGTACCAGGGTGCCAACCACCAGCAGAACGACAACCCAAAGCAGGGCATTGCTGGAAGCGGTCTCCTCCTTCGTCGGAATGTTCGTCTCCACAGGCATGCGCTCCAGCAGCTGCGGCGGACCGGGATCGTCCTGACCATTCAGCACCACCTCGAGCCGCGCCAGGGCATCAAGGCTGGCCTGGCGGTAACGGGCACCTTCGCGTAGAGGGAGGCCCATGGTGCTGATCGCAGTGCTCGACAGCAGATTCGCGCTCAGTTCCTGTTGCAGTCCACTGCCCGCCACCACAGCGGCACTGTTGTTCTGTGATTCGATCAACAGCAGCAGCAGCCGGTCGGCGTTGGCTTCGTTCTGCCAGCGCTCCAGCAGGTTCTGGCCCAGGGTCTCGAGGCTGGTGCCGTAGTCCAGCCGCCGCAGGGTGATCAGGCGGGCATCGACGCGCTCGTCGCTGAGACTTTCCAGCCGCGCAGTGACTTCAGCATTGGCCGCGCGGCTGAGCAGGTCAGCCTCATCGAGCACTGCAGCTGCCGGCAACTGCTCCGGGAAGTTCTGCGCTCCGGTGGCCAGGGCCGCGGGCGGCGCGATCAGGGCCACCAGGACCAGCAGACCACTGACCAGCAGTGCCCAGAGCTGGTTGCGGAAGGAGGAGCGCACCGGCAATCGCATCAAGCTCGCCACAGTCTGCCTTCAGCCAGCCAGGCTGTCTCGGTGCAGCACCGAGATCACCTCGAGAATCTGCGTGGCTCGCTCTGCTCCCAACTCCAGCTGCTCGGCTAACTGGGAGAGGAAGCTCAGCTCCTCGGGGGTCTGAATGTGGTCGGCGTGGATCAAGTTGGCAGCCATGGCCAGGGCCGTCTCCCTTTGCGCCCCCTCGAGTTGGCTCACCGCCTGCGTCACCAGGGTGCTCAGTCCCTCACCGCGCAGGATCGCGAGCAGACGGTCCAACAGATCGCCCATCGTCTTCTCGGAGTAGTGGCGATAGGGCGTACGGAATTCCAGTTGTTGGCGCAGGGCCCTGATCTCCAGGTTCGCGAGCTCCCCGTCACAGGCCACCGCCGCCAAGGCGATGGCGGCAAAGGCCTCAGCAGCACTCTCAACGGACGGGGAAGCCATGGCCACGGCACGCAACGGGCGCATTGTGGCTGTGACAACGTGATTGGGCTGCTCCTGCGCTGACTGTGCCGTTCGCTGCCCGTGTTGCTCTGGCTGTGGGAGTGCTCGGTTTGGCGCTTTGCGTCAGCAATCAGCTCAGTGCCACGGAGCTGACACCAGCCCTGGAACGATCGGGGGTCCTGGCCAGCCTGCTCTCGGTTGGGTTGATGCTGGTGTCCATTCTCTGGACCCGCGCTGCTCCCGCTTCACCGGAGCGGGTTGCGTTGCTGGGCACCCAAGGATTGGAGCTGGCAGACGGGCTGCCGGAAGACCTGCAACAGGAGCTGGGTTGGGGCAGTCAGCTGCTCTTGACCGCCACACCAGCGGCCTCAATCCTGGTGCTCTGGCGCGGTCAGATGCTCTTGCGACGGGGCCTGCTCGAGCCGACGCCCTTTGTGCCTGGCAGCATCTGCGAGAGGGCCTGGAGCACCCAGAAGCCAGTCAGCTTGGTGAACCTGAAGCTCTACCCGGGCCGCGCGGAGTTCGCCGGTCTGCCCAGCAATGTGCCAGCCGTCATCGTCCAACCCATCGGGGCTGATGGATTGGTGCTCCTGGGGGGCTGGTCACCGCGCTGCTTCAGCCGCAGCGATGAGATCTGGTTGGAGGGATGGAGCCAGAAGCTCAGAACGCGACTGGAGTCGGCTGACGACGCTTCCCGCCCTGTTGAGACTTCGGAAGCGTGAAGCGCGAGTTGACCCGGGAGCCGGGTGAACTGAACACTGCGACACCGTCATTGCCGATCTGCCCGTCAAGGCGCTGGGCCCGGGTGATCTGCTTGTAGGTCTGACGCCGCAGCACCACCTGATCGCGGGCCTCAAAGCGACCACTCGGCCAGTTCCACAGGCAGCGCTGGGCCGTGAGTTCTTCTCCGGGCTGCACCAACAGACAGTTGTTGGGAATCAGCACATCGCTCTTTTCAAGGTCGATCTGGAAGGCGCTGCCTTGGGCTTTCAGGGCGTTGAATTGACCGTTGAAAGGCTGATCGCTGCTGAGCCGTTGCGCGTTGATGGCCCAGCGGGTCCGCTGGGCGCTGAGGAAGCCCTTGCGGTCGCTGCTGCGCACCAGCACTGGGGCCAACAAGTCCACAAATCCCGCCCGCAGGTTGCCCTTGAGGCCCTGGGCGGTGAGCACCATCACAGGCTTGGCCGCCGCAGCAGCAGGGCCCTTCAAGTCGGGATCAAACCGTTCACCCTTGACGACGGCCGGAGCGGTGAGATCGCCCTGCTCAGGGCGCCAGTCCACCCATTCGGTCTTGACCTTCAGCGGCAGGCTGTTCTGGCGGCCATCAGCCTTGCGACCCTCCTGCCAGTGCTCAAGGACGGGGGCCCCGCGCAATTCCACCAAGTCACGCTTGATGAAATAGGTGGCCGTCTGGGCCGTGATCCGGGAGCGCCGATCCAGGGCCGCTGGGCGCTGGTCGATCACCATCAGGTCTTCGCGCGGTAGCCAGCGGACGGTGTCGCCGCTGATCTCCACCGGATCCTTGCCGAGGAGCTTGATGCGCACATCGCCTTCCAGCTGCACGGCTTGACCATCGCCGATCACGGTGCCCCGGCGCGCGGAGATCACGATGTTGGGTTTGCCACCGCGGTAGATGACTCCTTCCGGCCGCAGGGCCTGGGCAAACTTGCGGTGGATGTCGTAGCGGGCCTCAGGACTGGTGAGATCCCAGGCCGGCTGGCCTTGGCCATCCTGCTGGCGCAAATCCAGGGCCCGGAAGGCAAAGGGTTGCGGGCGCACCGTGGCCCGCGGGCCACTGGCGCAGCCAGCCAACACGATGCCCGTGCCGATCGCCAGCAGAAGGCGGAGGTTCACAGAGGCTCCTCCAGTTCCAGACGGGCCATCACGGGCGAAGGCTCCGGCAGGGCCATCCCCTCTGCCAGACCACCCCACTCCAAGTGCTGCAGCCAATCGCTCGATCCCGTTGCCGTGACGCCGGAATCGGGGATGGGCTGTCCCAGCTGAGCGAGCATGCGCCCGGAGAGATCGGGCAGCAGGGGCGCCATCAACAGGGCCACGATGCGCGCGGCTTCCAGCACGGCATAGAGATCGTCGGCCACCTGCTCGCGGGTGCCCTCTTGCTTCATCTGGCTCCAGGGCGCTTGGTCATTGAGGAAGCCGTTGGCACTGATGGCCAGCTGCAGGGCTGCCTCCGCAGCGGTCCGGAAATCCAGCTGCTCAAGGGCTGCCAAGGCGCTGAAGCGCGCGGTGCTCGCAGCCTGGGCCAACACGTGATCGAGCCGTTTGGCAGCGGTGACCGGCGGAACACACTCGTCAAACCAGCGACGGGCCATGGAGCTGGTGCGGTTCAGCAGGTTCCCGATCGTGTTGGCCAGATCGTTGTTCACCAGATCGCTGAAGCGTTGCTGCTGAAAATCACCGTCTTCACCAAAGGGGATATCCCGCAGCAGATACCAGCGGACGGCATCGCGGCCGCAACGCTCCAGCAGGGTCTCCGGGTCGAGAACATTGCCCAGGGACTTGCCCATCTTCTGGCCCTCACGGGTCAGAAATCCGTGGCCAAACACTTTGGCGGGAAGCGGCAATCCAGCCGAGAGCAACATGGCCGGCCAGTAGACGGCATGGAAGCGCAGGATGTCCTTGCCGATCACATGGACTGAGGCTGGCCAACCCCGGCTCAGGGCCGTCTCGAGATCAGCCGCATCTCCGTCCTCGAGCAGAGCCGTGATGTAGCCGAGCAGGGCGTCAAACCAGACATAGAAGGTGTGACCTTCATGGCCGGGGACGGGAATGCCCCATGGAAGGTTGACCCGAGAAATTGAGAAATCCCGCAGGCCCTGCTTGACGAAGTTCTCGACCTCGTTGCGGCGACTGGCGGGCTGAATAAAACCAGGGCGTGCAATCAGATCTTCGATCTGTTGTTGGTAACGCGAGAGGCGGAAAAACAGGTTGACCTCATCGCGCCACTCCAGAGGCTTGCGATGGATCGGACACTCGGGATCCTGGGCCTCATGGGGATCGTCCTTGAATTCCTCGCAAGCAACGCAGTACCAACCCTGCTGGCGGCCTTCGAGGATGTCACCGCTTGCCTCCACGCGAGCAAAGAACTGCTCAACGATCTGACGGTGGCGTCCATCGGTGGTGCGGATCAGCCGATCGTTGCTGATCTGCCAGCGGTCCCAAAGGGCCCGGTACTGGGCGCTGACGCCGTCGCAGTGGGCCTGGGGACTCAGCCCAGCGGCCTCTGCGGTGCGTTGAATCTTCTGACCGTGCTCGTCGCATCCCGTGATGAAGAGGACCTGCTCTCCTTTCAACCTCTGAAACCGGGCCAGGGCATCGCAGGCCAGGGTCGTGTACGCACTGCCCAGGTGGGGCTTGTCGTTGACGTAGTAGAGGGGGGTGGTGAGCGTGTAAGTCATCGGCCGGATCTTACGCAGCCCTTCCCGAGCCCGCCTTCAACTGCGAGCCTGGGGAGCCGCTCCAGCCAAGGCCTCTGATGCCCGCCCTCGATGACTCCGCCGCGGTGGTCGTTTGGGGTGGCGGCACCGGTGGCGTCGCCGCCGCGCTGCAGGCCGCCCGCGCTGGTGCGCAGACGCTGCTCTTGACCCCTGGATCCTGGCTGGGTGGGATGGTGAGTGCGGCCGGTGTCTGCTGCCCCGATGGCAATGAACTGAGCCCCTGGCAGACGGGACTCTGGGGAGCCTTGTTGCGGACGCTCGAGCAGGCCGAGAGCGAAGGACTCGATCAGAACTGGGTCAGCTGCTTTGGCTATCGCCCCAGCACCGCCGAGGCAATCCTGCAGGCCTGGGTGGCGGCAGAACCCCACCTGCGCTGGCTGCCCAGCTGTGAGCTGCTCGAGGTGGAACGCCAGGGCTCCTTGATCCGTGCGCTGGTGATCGAGCAGGGCACTGAACGCATCCGCATCGCCTGCAAGGTGGTGATTGATGGCAGTGATCGCGGCGATCTGCTGCCGCTTGCCGGCGCCCCCTATCGCCTGGGCTGGGAACCCCAGGAGCTCTGGGGGGAACCCAGCGCTCCATCCCAGAGCCGCCTGAGCAGCGAAGTGTTTTTTCAAGACCACCCGGTGCAATCACCGACCTGGGTGGTGATGGGGCAGTGGCGTCCCGAGCATCAAGATGGCGCGCCCTCGGGCGCCACGCTGCCGGCACCGTTTGAGCGGGCCTGTGAGGCGTTTGGCCTGGAGCGAACGATCACCTACGGACGCCTGCCCGGTGGTCTGGTGATGCTCAATTGGCCCCTGGACGGCAATGACTGGCACTGGGGCCTGCAGCGGGCCTTTTCCGGCCGGGCCCAGGACGAGGCGACTCTGTACAGCGAGATGCAGGCCCACAGCCTGCGTTTTGCGGCAGCCCTGGAGGCTGCGACCGGCGGTCAGCTGCAGCTGGCCGAGGCCTTCCCGGCCCAGGCAGGCGCTCCAGCGCCATGGCTTGCGGCGATGCCCTACTGGCGTGAAGGACGGCGGCTGGTGGGACGCCACACCGTGATCGAGCAGGAATTGCTGCCCCGCTCAACCGGCCAATCCATCGCGCCGCTTCCCCTCAACGGGTCCGGTCTGAGCGAGTCCATTGCGGTGGGGAACTACGCGAATGATCACCACTACCCAGGACCCGACTGGCCTTTGGCTCCGAAAAGTTGCCGATGGGGAGGGCGCTGGAGCGGCACTCCCTTCTGCGTGCCCTACGGCGCGCTGATCAGCGCAGAGATCGACAATCTGCTGGCAGCCGATAAGGCCTTCAGCACCAGCCACATGGCCAATGGCGCCACGCGCCTGCAGCCGTTGATCCTGAATGTGGGCCAGGCAGCCGGTGCCGCAGCAGCTCTCGCGGTGGAATCGGAGCGCAGCCCAGCAGAGCTGCCAGTGCGTGCCGTGCAGCAACGACTGATCGAGGACCCGGTCGCACCCTCTGCGGTCGTTCCGCTGTGGGACACCGCCTGGCATCACCCCCACTGGCGAGAGCGGCAGAACCAGGCCCTTGAGGATCCCTCAAGGTTGGGCCCAGACGGCCGCTGGCAGGGACCGCTGCTGCGCTCGCTTCCGCCCCGCAGTGCCCATGAACTGCAGCTGAGCGGCATGTTGGAGCCCGGCGCTGATGGCAGCTATCAGCTGCGCCTGGATCAAGCCTTGATGGGCCGTAATTGCTGGCCGCTCATCACTCTGGAGCCGGAGCTCCACCATCACCTGCTGGAGTTGGATCGCTCCACCAGGGTCCAACTGCGCGGCTTTTGCAATCCCTGGGGACCCTGGATCCGGGCGAGTGCCTTAGCTGGCGGCAGCGATCAGCCGTAGCTGATCGCGCAGGGAATCCACCTGCTGGACGCGCAACAGAAGGAGTGCACCGGGTTCACAGCCCGCAGGACACTCTGCGGCCAGATCCATCGCCAACTCATCGATGCGCACCAAGCCGAGGCGGTCCTGGGGCCTGAGCCAACGCAGGAATTGAGCACGCCACTGCTCCCCCTTGTGGGCCTCAAACCAGACCTGCTGCCAATGGCGCTGGTCCTCGCGAGCGATGCCGATGCCCTCCCGCACGGCCGCATCGAAGCTCTCGATCAACTCCTGCAGCGCCGGCTCCGCTAAGGGGATGCCGCCATCCAATTGGGCCGCGATCTGGCGCTGAACCACCAGATCCCCATAGCGGCGAATGGGGGATGTGGTCTGCACGTAGGCCGGTAGACCAAGGCTGAAGTGAGCAGCGGGTGCCGTACCCATCAAGCCGCGGCTCAAGCAACGCTTGATCGCAGCAAAGCGGACGGCACCATCGGGCAGAGCCTCCAGCTGCGCCGGCGGCGGCAAATCAGCCGGGAGCTGGCTGCGATAGGGAAGCGCCAGAGCATTCTCCTGGCCAAACCGTGCCGCGACGGCGCCCGCCAGGATCATGGCTTCGGCCACCAGTTGCCTGGAGGGGCTTGGTTCCGTGATCTCAAGCGTGGGGTCACCGTCATGGGCGCGGATCCGCCCCTCCGCCAGATCCATCTGCAGTGCTCCGCGCTGCAATCGCCAGTCCCGGCGGCGGCGCAGCAACTGATCAAGATCCGCCAGATCGCTGTCCTGCGGCGGAGCCAGCTCGATCAGATCATCCGCATCGCTGTAACTGAGCCGATAGATCGGTTTGACCCAACTGCGCTGAATGCCATAGGCGGCAATGTCGCCATCCTCGGCAAGTTCAACCCAGGTGCTCCAGGCCGCACAGCGCTGCGAGGCGCGCAGGCTGAAGACTCCGGTGGAGAGCAGTTCGGGGAACATCGGCAGGTTCCCCTGCGCCAGATAGAGACTGCTGCCCCGCCGGCGAGCCTCGAGATCCAAGGGCGAACCCGCTGGAATCAGCCGACCAGGATCCGCCACATGGATCCAGATGCGTTCGCGTCCATCAGCAAGGCGTTCATAGGCCAGCGCGTCATCGATATCGCGGGTGTCGTCGTCATCAACCGTCACCACCCGTTGGGCGGTGAGATCGAGCCGCTCAAGATCCCCTGGCTGTTCCTCCGCCGCACTGGCATCGAGACACTGGGCGAGCTCAAGCAACTCCGCGCTGAAACCTGAACTCCAGGTGGTGCCGGCCATGGTGACCAGCTGATGGGGATCCCACTGGCCCAGATCGACCAGCAGATGCCGAATCGGTCCACGCTCCTGGCCGAGGTGCAACGAACTGAGGCTCTGGCGCAGGGCCTCATCGAGATCCGTGAACTCCAGCTCAGCCGAAGCAAAGGCCTTCAAGCTCGCCAGGCGCTCGAGCATGGACGCACTGAGGCTCGATGGATCCAGGGGGTTTCGGGCGCGTAGCAGTGCAAGCCAGCGCTGCTCCTCCTGGAGCGCGATGGCCTTGAGGCGGCGTTCTCGCCGCAGGGGTTTGAGCTCTTCGAGGGAGCGGGCCTCCACCTCCCCCTGCTTGAAGCGGAACCACTGCTGGGGGCCGACCAAGGCCAGCCAGCAGGCCGCAAGGGCTTCGGGATCCTGCTGGCCGCAGACCAGATCTGAGAACTCCGCCAGGCTGAGCGGTTGATCAGCCTCCTGCAAGAGCAGCCAGCCGGCACCCCAGGCGCTGCGGCTCGGAGCCGCAGCCACGAGCCGCTCTGCCGTCAGCTTCCACGGAAAAGCCCCCAACCGCTGCGGTGGTTCAACACCGCTGGGTAGGGGGCAAATGAGCTGAAGTTGGCGTTGCGGAAGGACTTGCGACTTGGCCTCAAAGCCAACACGCAGTCGCAACTTGCTGCCTTGGACAGCTTCAACAACGGCCAGATGGGTGGAGCGGTGGTCCTGCAGTCCGACGAGATCGCCGTTGTGGAAGACCACCGAGCTCAGAATCAGCCCTCGGGATTCACGAAGGGCAGCAGCGCCATGATGCGGGCGCGCTTCACGGCGTTGGTCAGATCACGCTGCTGTTTGGCGGTCAGGCCAGTCAGACGGCGGGGCAGGATCTTGCCGCGCTCGGTGATGAACTTCTTGAGCAGATCGACATCCTTGTAGTCGATCGGTTCGCCGGGCTTGATCGGCGAGAGACGCTTTTTGAAAAAGGAGCTAGGCATTGCTGAACGGTGGAGAAGTGCAGACAGCGGAGATCACGCAGGAGAGATCACTTGATCTCTTTGTGGACCGTCGACTTGTTGCAGTGAGGGCAGAACTTCTTGAGTTCGATCCGTTCAGTGGTGTTGCGGCGGTTCTTCTGGGTGGTGTAACGGGACACACCAGGAGACCGCTTGGCGGGGTTGGACCGGCATTCGGTGCACTCGAGAGTGATCACGATCCGGACGCCCTTGTTCTTAGCCATAAAGGACGTTGCGCCGCTTGAGCGATGCGTGTGGACAAGGGTCAACCATACCTTGTCGTCTGACCGGCTCTTTCAAGTCCACTCCCTAAAGTCGACCGATCTGTTTGGTCGTTCTGATGCAGGTCTCGCTCCAATGGCTCCGGGAGCTGGTGGCCTGCGATCTTCCCCCTGCCGAACTGGCGGAAAAGCTCTCAGTTGCGGGCTTTGAAGTGGAGGAGATCCTGGACCTGAGCGCCCGGGCCGCAGGGGTCGTGGTCGGGTTCGTCGAGACGCGGGAGCAGCATCCCAACGCTGACAAATTAAGCGTCTGCACCGTTTCGATCGGAGCCAGCGAGCCGGCTCAGATTGTCTGCGGTGCCAAGAACGTCAGGGCCGGCATCCACGTGGCGGTGGCGACCGTTGGCGCCTACCTACCGGCCGTTGACCTGACCATCAAGCCGGCGGAACTGCGGGGTGTGGCGAGCAGCGGCATGATCTGCTCGCTCTCAGAACTGGGATTAGCGGACAGCTCTGAGGGCATTGTGATCCTCGATGAGCTCTTTGAGAGCCTCCCGAGCGTGGGCTCAGCGGTGGGTCCCCTGTTCGGACTCGATGACCAGGTGCTGGAGCTGGCCATCACCGCGAATCGCCCGGATGGCCTCTCGATGCGTGGCATCGCCCGCGAGGTAGCCGCTCTCACCGGTGCCAGCTTGAGCCTGCCGCCGGAACCGGTCTCGGTGAAAGCAGAGACGCTGCCGGTGGCCGCCGACGTGCAGAACCGCATCGAAGCTGGCGGTCTCTACAGCGTCACCGAACTCAGCGGCATTGCTGTGGCACCCTCGCCGCGCTGGCTGCAGAGCCGCCTGGAGCGAGCCGGTCTGCGACCCATCAACAACGTGGTGGACATCACCAATCTGGTGATGTTGGAGCAGGGCCAGCCCCTCCATGCCTTCGATGCTGATCGGCTCGCGGCTTTGGGCGGCGGCGCGTGCGCGCCAGATCGCCTCGATCTCCGCCCGGGTCGCCCAGGCGAAACCCTTGAGACCCTCGATGGCGCGACCCACGAGCTCAGTGAGAGCGCCTGGGTGGTCAGCTACGCGGACCACGCGGTGGCCTTGGCTGGCGTGATGGGCGGCGCCAACAGCAGCGTCCAGGAGACAACCCAGCGCGTCTGGCTGGAAGCCGCCATGTTTGCCCCCCAGACCGTCCGTCAAAGCGCCCGGAGCCTGGGCCTTCGGACCGATTCCAGCAGTCGCTTCGAAAAGGGGCTTCCCGTCGAGGTGACCCTGGGCGCCGCGGATCGCGCCGTGCAGTTGTTGCAGGAGATCTGCGGTGCGCAAGTCAAGCAGCGCTGGCTGCACGGCAAGGCATCGCTTGAGCGTGAGCCGTTGCTGCTGCGCGTGGATGCCCTGCACAACCTGCTGGGGCCGGTTTTGGACGGCACGGGAGAGGACGGCACAGGCGAGTACGGAGATCTGGCGGATGCAGAGATCGAGCGGATCCTCACGGCCCTCGGCTGCAGCCTTGAGAGCCACGACGATGGCTGGTTGGTGCAGGTGCCTCCAGCGCGGGCCATGGACCTCCAACGGGAAGTCGATCTGATTGAAGAGGTGGCGCGGCTGGTGGGCTACGACCAGTTCGCCTCGCACTTGCCCGATCCGATCGCACCTGGCGGCTTGACAGCTGAGCAGCACGCCGAGCGGCGCCTGCGGGCCCAGTTGGCAGCGGCAGGACTGCAGGAGGTTTGCAGCCTCTCGCTGGGTCCCCAGGCCAGTGAACGACCCGGTGCAGATGCGGCTGCCCGTGTGCCGCTGGCCAACCCGCTCCTGGCGGACTACAGCCACTTGCGCGACAGCCTGGTGGACGACTTGCTCTCAGCGGCCCAACGCAACCTGCAAGCCGGCCGCAGCGGTTTCTGGGCCTTTGAGCTTGGCAATGTCTTTGATGCCACCGCCAAGGGATCGCCCCAGCGCCAGCAGCTGGCCGGTCTGATCTGCGGTGCCCGGCAAGCCGAGCTCTGGAGCAGCGGCGGCAAAGCCTCTGCACCTGATTACTTCGCGGCCCGTGGCGTCCTGCAACGGGCCCTCGAGAGCTTCCAATTGCCGATCGAGGATCGTCGCCTCAGCGATCAACCCCTGCTTCACCCTGGTCGCGCCGCCAGCGTGGTGATTGAGGGCCGTCCCGTGGGCTTCTTTGGTCAGGTGCACCCGGATCTGGCGCAGCGCTTCGATCTGCCGGACGCCACCTATCTCTTCCAACTGGAAGTCCCGGCCTTGCTCTCGGCGGCGACCCGCAAGAACCGCTGGCAGCCCAGCTTCACGAGCTTCGCCACGGTTCCGGCCTCCGAGCGTGACCTGGCTCTGGTGGTCGGCCGCGAGACGGCCAGCTCCCAGTTGCTGCAGGCCATTCGCAAAGCCGGCAAGCCACTGCTTGAGCAAGCCGAGCTGGTGGATCGCTACGAGGGCGAACAAGTTGGCGAGGGGCAATGCAGTCAGGCCTTCCGGCTGCGTTACCGCGATGCCAAGCGGACGTTGACGGATGCCGAGGTCGACCAGGCCCACCAGAGCATTCGGGCGGCCCTTGAAAAGCAGTTCGGGGCAAAGCTCAGGGCCTGATCAGAGACGCACCAGCAGGGCCAGGCACTCGACGTGACTGGTCTGGGGGAAAAAGTCCACCGGTTGCACCGACAGCAATTGGTATGAGCCGTCGCCGCAGAGCTGCGCCAGGTCCCGGGCGAGGGTTGAGGGGTTGCAGCTGATGTAGGCGATCCGTTCTGGTTTGGACTCCTGAATCGCCGCGAGAGCTTCTGCACTCAGACCTTTTCTGGGTGGGTCCACCAGCAGAGATCCCGCCATGCGCAGGCGATCGGCCAGAACTGAGGCGACATCAGCCTCCTCAAAAAAGGCGGTGCCGATACCGTTGCGCTCTGCATTGGCCTGGGCCTGTTCCACCGAGGCCCCGTGCAGTTCCAGCCCCAACACCTGCAGACCGTTCTTGGCGAGGGGCAGGCTGAAGGTGCCGATGCCGCAATAGGCGTCGATCACGGTTCCACTGCTGCCCGCCTCAAAAAAGGCTTGCAGAGGTGCGACCAGCCGCTCTGCCTGCGCGGTGTTGACCTGGAAAAACGTCTCAGGGGCGATCTGAAGATCCACCCCGGCGAAGGTCTCCAGCAACCAGGACCGCCCTGCGAGCAGACGGCTGTCGCTGCCCATGACCACATTCGAGGCCTTGGGCTGGACATTCAGGGTGACACCCACCACCTGGGGCCAGCGCTTGAGCCAGTCCTGGGCGCGCTCCTCCAGGCCAGGGAGCTTGTGATGACTGCTGATCAGCGTGATCAGGACCTCACCGCTGTGATGGCCAACCCGCAGACCCAAGTGACGCAGCCCGCCGGATCCCGAGAGATTCACATCCACGGGCCAGCGGCTTGCCTCCAGCTCTTCCTTGAGGGGCGCAATCAGTTCATCAATCCTGGGATCGAGGACCGGACAGCGATTCATGTTCACGATCCGGTGGCTGCCGCGCCGGTAATACCCGGCGCGGAGGCTGCCGTCGTCTCGACGCTCCAGGGGGATCAGGGCGCGATTGCGATAGCCCAGGCCATGGCTGCAACCCCAGGTCTCATGAACAGGGGCCTCCAACTTGGCCAGCCGCTGCAGGCTCTGGCGCACGATGTCCGCCTTGATCTCAAGCTGTGCCGCACTGCTGGCGTGTTGCAGGCTGCAGCCGCCGCAGTGGTCCGCAAGGATGCAGGCCGGCTTTTGGCGGTGGGGACTGGGGTCTTGAACCCCCACCAATTCCGCCTCCAGGTGGCGCTTGGCTGAACGCTTGACCCGCGCCACAACGCGTTCCCCAGCCAGCACTCCTGGCACAAAGACCGCGGTGTCCTCCCAGCGGCCGACACCCTGGCCGTCGTGGCCTACGCCACTGATGCTGAACTCAATGACCGTACCGAGAGGCACCTGTTTCGTCTTCATCCGCATCCCATTGCCTTGTTCTGACCCTATCGGTGCGTAAACACCTGTTCAGGAGTGGGCTTGGGCGTGCTTGTCCTCGATAAAGTGATGCGGCAAAAGGTGGTTTCGATGAGCGTCGTACGCGATCTGATCCTTCAGGCAGACGATCAGCTCCGCTATCCCACCGGCGGCGAGCTGCGTTCCATGGTGGAGTTCCTCTCCACCGGCCCCAACCGTCTCACGGTTGTTCGCATCCTCACGGATAACGAGAAGAAGATCGTTGACGAGGCAGCCAAGCAGCTCTTCAGCCGCAAGCCCGACTACGTGGCTCCAGGCGGTAATGCCTATGGCGCGAAGCAGCGTGCCCAGTGCCTGCGCGACTTCGGCTGGTACCTGCGCCTTGTCACCTACGGCGTCCTGGCCGGCAGCACAGAGTTGATCCAGAAGATCGGTCTGGAAGGCGCCCGTGAGATGTACAACAGCCTCGGCGTCCCCATGCCCGGCATGGTCGAATCGATGCGCTGCCTCAAAGAAGCGTCTCTGGTGCTGCTGAGCAGTGACGACGCAGCCGTCGCCGCGCCTTATTTCGACTTTCTGATTCAGGGCATGCAGACCCCCTGCTGATCTCAGCCCTCTGCCATTGATTTCTCAGCCGGCCATGGGCCGGCTTTTTTGTTGCGACGA
>JBMSIW010000003.1:0-42847 GCA_049418265.1 Vulcanococcus sp. | reverse complement strand
GCTTGATTTCCCGCGGCACGCCGATGCTGGCGATCGGGGCGATGGAGCCGGCCATGGCGACGTGGTGGACCTGGGGACCATCTCCACGATGGCGAGAGCCACTGCGCTCTGCCAGTCGTGCTTCAGCCCCGTGCCGCAATCGGCATGCGCCAACCGCTGCCGAAGGACCGCTGGCTGAGCTTGAGCACCGGCGGAGCCTGGCGGCGTTTGAACTCCGCGCGGCGCAGCAGCCCCATCACCCGCTCGGCCAGGGCTGGATCGGTTCCCTGCTGGGCCAACTCCTCGGGGCTTTGGTGCTCCTCCAGCAGGGCCTTCAGCAGCGGATCCAGCACGGCGTAATCCGGCAGGGAGTCGCTGTCTTTTTGATCGGGGCGCAACTCGGCACTGGGGGGCTTGGTGCGAATGGCGGAGCCGATCAATTCCCCCTCCGCCGGCAGGCCCAGCTCCTGGCGCACCGCTTGTGCAGCCTCGGAATCAATCCAGTCGCAGAGGTGAAAGACCGTCGTTTTGTAGAGGTCGCCGATCACTGCCAGCCCCCCGTTCATGTCGCCGTAGAGGGTGCAGTAGCCCACCGCCAGCTCGCTCTTGTTCCCCGTGGTGAGCAGCAGCTGCCCCTGTTGATTGGCGACAGCCATCAGCAGCGTCCCGCGGATGCGTGATTGCAGGTTCTCTGCGGTCACTCCGGCAGGAGTACCCCCCAAGGGTGCGCTCAGGGCGGCATCAAAACTCGCCATCAAGCCCTCGATCGGCACCGTGTGGGTGCTGATGCCCAGGCGATTGGCGAGCTCCAGGGAGTCGTGGATCGAGCCCTCTGAGCTCCAGGGGGAGGGCATCAGCAGCGCCTGCACCTGTTCTGGCCCCAGGGCCGCTGCCGCGAGCACCGCCACCAGGGCGGAATCAATGCCGCCGCTCAGCCCCAACAGCGCTTTGTCAAAACCGCACTTGCGGGCGTAATCGCGCACCCCCAGCACCAGGGCCCGCAGCAGGAGCTCTTCGGTGGCCGGCAGCTCTGAGCCTTGCTGGCTCTGCGTTTCAAGGGCGTCCCAACAGGCCAGATCGGAGCCGGCATAGGCCATCTGGAGGACCACATCACCTGTGGCATTGGTGATGAAGCTCCCCCCATCGAAGACCAGCTCGTCATTGCCGCCGACCTGGTTGACGTAGACCACCGGGGCGCCGAGGCGCTGGGCGGCCACCGCCGCCAATTGACGCCGCAACTGTGCCTTGCCCTCTGCGAACGGCGAGGCGGACAGATTCAGCAGCAGATCGGGTCGCAGCTCCGCCAGATCCCCGACGGGATCGCCGCCCAGCAGGCGCTGAGCATGCAGCTCGTCCTCAACCCAGAGGTCCTCGCAGATCGTGATCCCAAGGCGCCAATGCCGTTCGCCGCACTGCAGCTCCAGCAGGCAGGGCTCCTCGGCAGGGCGGAAATAGCGGCGCTCATCGAAGACGTCGTAGCTGGGGAGGAGGCGCTTTCGCGCCACGATCCGCCAGCTGCCGCGCTCCACCAGGGCCGCGCTGTTGAACAGATCCGGCTGCTGTCCGTCGCCGGCAGGCTCGCTGACCCCAAGCAGCAGGGCGACGCCTTCGGGCAGGTCCTGACTCAGCTGATCCAGCACCTGCTGTTGACGCTCCCTGAGGGCAGGGCGCAACAGAAGATCCCGCGGTGGATAGCCCCACAACGCCAGCTCGGGTGCCACCACCAGATCGGTGCCCAGCGCTGCCGCCCTGCGGCAGGCCTCCAGCAGCAGCTGAGCGTTGCCAGCCAGGTCGCCCACCAGGGGGTTGATCTGGGCAAGGGCAAGGCGCATCAGTGGGAGGTGTGAGAAGCCGGTTGGCCCAGGCCATAAAGATTGTGCCGAATCAGTTCTGGCCAGAGGGCCTCGGGCACCTGCTCTGGGCTGGGCTGCTGGCGAATCGCTGAACTCGCCGTCCCCGGGACGGGAAAGGACAGGACCTCCACCTGTCGTCCCAGCTTGCGCAGGTCCGCCAGGGCCTCGGGTTCCAGGGGGTAACCCCGGCGTGGCACCAGGGCCAGATCGCATGCCTGCAGCAGCTCGCCGGCGCGATACCAGTGGGGAATTTGGCGCGCCAAGTCACTGCCCACCACAAACACCAGCTGATGCTTGGGCCAGCGCGCCTGGGCCCGTTGCAGGGTGACCAGTGCCTTCGGGCTGCTCAGGTCCTGCTCCAGGCTGATCTCTGGGTTGCCCAGGGAGGCAATCAAGGTTCCCAGCAACTGGGCTCGCAGCTCCAGGGGGGCACCGTGCTGCTTGAAGGGGTTGTCACTGGCCCAGGCCGCCACCTGCCCGTAGCGCTTCGCTAAGCCTTCCAGTAGGGCCCGATGTCCCTCGGTCGGAGGGTCTGCACTGGTGCCAAAGAGGGCCAGAGAGCTCGGCTTCACGGCAGCAGGGCGCTCGAGGCGGTGGGGGCGGCCCCCAGCCGCTGCCATTGCCGCAGCCAGTCCCGCACCTGGGGGTCCTGGGCTGCCAGCCGCCGCAGCAGGGAGGCGGGACGGAAGCGACCCTGCTCGGCGCTCCGCAGCAATTCAGCGGCGGCCATGCGTCCTGTCAGGCGTGTGGTGTGCACGGCCAGGGCGGCCTGGGCCATGGCCACGGGTGCTGCAGGCCCCAGGCTGAGTCCTCCGCTGAAGGGCGCCGCGAGCAGCAGCAGTTGCCGCAGGCCACCGAGCAGCAGCTGCAGCCCCAGTTGCGTGCCACCCAGTAGAGCGTTTTGGGCTGATAGGCGGGTCAGTAGCGCCCGGGCCCCTGCACTGCTGAGTTCCAGGTCATAGAGCTTGCAGAGCTGCAGCACCAGGGCGGTGTCGAGCGCCATGCCCCCCGCCAGATCCAGCAGCATCAGTGGGTTGGCGGCGACGCCGGTGGCTTTGAGGGCCGCGTAGCGACCGATCAGCCCCTGGGCGGCGGATTTGCCCCGCTGCAGGCGCCAAGCGTGGAGCTGCTTGCCGAAGCGATCGGCGGAGCGCAGACCATTGAGTCCGAGCAACAGGGAGCCTTGTTGCTGCAGCACATCCAGCAGTGCGCTTCGCAGCGCCTGGATTTGCGGTGCCTGTTCCTCGCTGCGCACCTTGCCGTTTGCGAGGAGCTGCGCCCGCCGCGGCGCAGCCGCCACCGGCAGGATTTCCAAGTGCTGGGCATCGCGCGGCAGTCGCGAGCGGATGCTCAAGATCAGGTCGGCTCGTTCCGCCGCAGGCCACTGGTCGATGCGATTGAGGACCAGCAGCAGCGGCTTGCCGGCCTGCAGCAGCTGCTGGATCGCTTCAGCTTCCGGACTGGTCAGATCACTGTCGAGGACCACAAGCACCAGATCAGCCCCCAGGGCCACCCGGGCCGCCAGGCGATGGCGGGCTCGCGCCGCGATCTCATCGATGCCTGGGGTGTCCACCAGCTCCACCCGATCCAGCTCAGGAAGCGTGATGGGCCAGGGCTCCCTCTGTTGCAGGCGTGTGCAGCCGTGGGCCACGTCCGTGGCAAAAACGCGGCTCTCCAGCAGGGCATTCAGCAGGCTGGATTTCCCGACGCCCACCCGGCCGAACACGGCGATGCGCAGCCGCCGCTCCCGCAAGGCGATCAGCTGCTGGTCCAGGGCCTGCAGTTCCGGCCCCAGGGCGCTGCGCTCCCGATCACTGAGCCGCAGGTCACTGCGCCACTGCGAGAGCAGCAGGTCGCAGCGCTCAGCGGTGGTGGGTTGGCGCAAGGGCATGGGCCGGTTCGCCATGCATTGAAGCGGTTGTGCCATCGTCGCGCTCAGGATCGCTTAGCGCCCCATGACGATCGCTCCTGAGGTTTTCGCCGAGCGCCGCGCCCGTTTTCTCGATCGCCTCGGTGGTGTGGCGGCGGTGATTCCTGCGGCTCCCCTGGCGGTGCATCACGCCGATTGCGAGTGGCCGTTTCGCCAGAACAGTGACTTCTGGTACCTGACTGGCTTCGATGAACCCGATGCCGTCGCCCTGCTCCTGCCCCACCGCCCTGAGGGTGAGCAGTTCGTTCTGTTCGTGCAGCCCAAGGAGCCCAGCGCCGAGGTCTGGAATGGATTCCGCTGGGGCTGCGAGGGGGCGGTCGAGCGCTTTGGTGCAGATCTGGCCCATCCCCGGACGGAACTGGCCGAGCGTTTGGGCGACTACCTCAAAGGCGCTGAGGGCATTGCCTTTCGCGTCGGTAAGCACCCCCAGGTGGAACCGCTGGTGCTGCAGGCCTGGGCAGGGCAGCTCGATCGCGCCCCCCGCAGTGGCGCTGCTGCGTTGGCCCTGGTGGCCCCCTGCCCGCTGCTGCATGAGCTGCGCCTGCGCAAGAGCCCCGAGGAGCTGCTGCGCATGCGTGAGGCCGCCCGGATTTCGGCGGAGGCCCACGAGCTGGCCCGTCAGGTGGCTCGCCCTGGCCTCAATGAGCGCCAGGTGCAGGCAGTCATTGAGCAGCACTTCCTCGAGCAGGGGGCGCGCGGTCCCGCCTACGGCTCGATCGTGGCCGGCGGGGACAACGCCTGCGTGCTGCACTACACCGCGAACAATGCCCTGCTGCAGGACGGCGATCTGCTGTTGATCGACGCCGGTTGCTCCTTGGGCGACTACTACAACGGAGACATCACCCGCACCTTCCCGATCAACGGTCGCTTTAGCGGCGAGCAGCGCGCGCTCTATGAGCTGGTCCTGGCGGCCCAGGAAGCGGCGGTGGCGGCGGTGGCACCGGGTCAGAGTGCGGAAGGAGTTCACGACACGGCTGTGCGTGCCCTGGTCGAAGGCCTTGTGGAACTGGGGCTGCTGGCCGGCGAGGTGGACGGGATCATTGAGCAGGGGGCCTACCGGCACCTGTACATGCATCGCACCGGCCATTGGCTAGGCCTCGATGTGCATGACGTGGGGGCCTATCGCCTGGGCGAGCACCACGCCGAACTGGAGCCGGGGATGGTCTTGACCGTCGAGCCCGGTCTCTACGTCAGCGATCGCCTGCCCGTGCCCGAGGGGCAGCCCGCCATTGAGGAGCGCTGGAAGGGCATTGGCATCCGCATCGAAGACGACGTGGCGGTCACGGAGCACGGCCACGAGAACCTCACCGCCGCGGCACTGAAAGCTCCGGTTGCCCTGGAGCGCTAGAGCGCGAGGGTCTGCTCGAGGACCTCGAGCACGGCGCTGGTGCTGGGGATCACCCGGTCGGCTCCCGCATGCAGGAGCTGCGCCTCGTAGGCCCTGCGGCGCTCCTGGTGCTCGGGTTTGTGCAGATGCGGCGGCGCCACCGCCAGGCTGATGAAGCGCTGCTGCGGTTCCTGCTGCCGCGCCCGTTGGACGGTGAGGACATCGGCGACGGTGTCCCCCAGATACGCCACGGGCAGCTGCCGTTGCCCCAGTTCGGCCGCCAGGCGCAGGAAGCCCGTCGGGTCTGGTTTGTCGGGGGCGTCGCCCATGGCGATCAGGGGCACCTGCTGCAGTCCCAGCCGCGTTTCCAGCACAAAGCGAGCCGAGGGTGGTTCGGCGCCGCTGACAAAGCCCCAAAGCACCCCTGCCCTGCGGAGATCGGCAAAGAAGGCGGCATCCACCAGGAGCGGCTCACTGCCGATGAAGCCCTGCCAGTGGCTGGGATCGCCCTCGGGATCGCCGCCGAAGTAGAAGCCGTTGAAGACCTCCACCAGGGCCTCAAAGTCCGGCAGAGGGTCGTGACCGCTGCGGCGGAGAAGTTCTCGGGAGGCCTCCCAGTCGTTGTTCCAGCAGCCCTCGGCCTTGAGCGCGTCGATGCTCTCCGGGCTGGGGCGCGTTCCGCTGTAGTGGTGCACCGTTTCGACAATCGCCCTGCGGTAGCTGCCCCCCACATCGCGGATCACACCGTCGATGTCGAACAGGAGAACGGCTTTCAGGCTCAGGGCGATAGGAAACAGCGGCTGGTAGGTTAGTCGTTTGTCATTAAGCCTTGAGCGCGGACACCATGAGCACCGAGAGCGCTGAAAGCGCCGTGGCTACAGCCGCCGCAGAGGTTCCCTCTGCTGCCGCAGCCACCGAGGGCCGTCCGGTGCTGAGTGGTGCCAGCGCTGCCCTGGCCACCGCCACCATCGATGAGAACGGCGTTCCCTCCGGCCGAACCCCGAAGGCCGACGAAGGTCGTTTCCTCCTGAAGATCCTGTGGCTGCCCGACAACGTGGCCCTGGCCGTCGATCAGATCGTCGGTGGCGGTCCCAGCCCCCTCACGGCCTACTTCTTCTGGCCCCGTGAGGACGCCTGGGAAACCCTGAAGAGCGAGCTGGAAGGCAAGAGCTGGATCACCGATAACGAGCGCGTTGAAATCCTCAACAAGGCCACCGAGGTGATCAACTACTGGCAGGAAGAGGGCAAGGGCAAGAGCCTCGAAGAGGCCAAGGTCAAGTTCCCCGACGTCACCTTCTGCGGTACCGCTTGATCGCGGAACGTCCCGAAGATCACTCAGCCCCCGCTGCGCGGGGGCTTTTTTCATGCCGGCTCAGCGTTGGGAGCGAGGACTCAGGACCTGGCCGAAGCTGCTTGCGGTGATCAGGGCGGGTGCGCTGGCGGTGTCCACCGTGAAGTTGCGGGACTCGCTCTGGCTGGTGCCATCGGGATAGACGAAGGTCACCACGCCCTGGAGGGTCACCAGGCTTCCCTGGCGGCTGACTTCCTGCAGGTTGTCCACCGCCACCCGTTGGAACTGGCGGAAGAAGGCCGGATTGAACTGATCGGCGGCTTGGGGGCTGAACCATTGCTGGGCCGCGGCGGTGTTGCCTAGGGCGATGTCGTCATAGAGGCGCCGCACCGTATCGATGGCCTGCTCCCGGGAGAGCAGGTCGGGATCCACCACCGGAGGCTCGATCGGCGGATTCTCTTTGCTGGGTGCTGCTGGTTCGCTGCCCGTGACCGCCGTTGGGGTGGACCGCTCCGGCGCGAGTTCACCGCGGTTCAACAGCACCAGCCAGGTCAGGGCGCCGACCACCCCCACCACCAGGACGCCGGCGATGAAGCTGAGCAGAGCCACCACCCCGCGGCCCCCCGAGCGGCTGGGCACGGGCGGGCTTGTCAGCTCCAGCGCAGGTTCGTACTCCTCCTCTTCGTCGTCGTCTTCGTCTTGGTCTTCGTGGTTGTCGACATGGGGGTCGTTGTCGACATGGGCCGCCGATGCGGCAGCCTGCAAGCCCAGTAAGCCCCGCACCACGTCGGCCATGCGCAGGCAGAGGGCAGGGGCGAAGAGGGCTTCGAGGTCCTGCTGGAGCCGCAGCTGCAGTTGGGTTTCGCTCTGCAGCGGAGGCCTTTCCGCCACGGCGGCCTGAAAGGCGGCGGTTTGCACCAGGTGCTTGAGCGCCGGCAGCAGCAGGGTCTGGCTGTCGCCGCAGAAGTCGCTCAGAAGCGCCTGGTAGCGGCGACTGTCGCTGCTGATTCCCCGCTCAAAGTCGGCCAGGATCTGACGCCGCAGCTTCATGCCGAGCTGGTAGTCGTTCATGGCTGCGCCGGCGTCTGGGGTGAACGGGGTGGTTGAAGAGGAGTCTTGCGTGCTGCCTGCCAGTGGGCATTCAAGGCCTGCTTCAAAGGCGTGCAAGCCTCCAGAGCGCTGGTCCCGTTTGCCGTTGCGGCGATCAAGGCACCGAGGGGATCGCGCTCGGGCTCGTTGATCAGGGCTTGAGCAGCGGTCGGTTGCCGCAGCAGTTGAGCGAATTGACCCTGCCGTTGGCTGAGGCTGAGATCGATCTGCGCAGGGGCCTGGCATAACTCGGCGACCTGGCGCTGCAGTGGGCTGAGCTCAGGCGGGCGCGGCCAGAGCCACCACCCCAGCGCGCCAGCGGCGCTCAGCCCCAGAACCAGGGCTGGGGGGAGCCAACGCCGCAGCGCCGATCGACCGCGGGCGCTGGTGGCTCCCTGGTAGATCCCGATGGCCACGGAGACGTCATCGCCGCTGCCTTGGGCGGTGATCTCCCGGAGTCCACGCTCCAGCTCCGTGGTGCTCGTCAGCGCGATCAGCTCGCGGCTGAGTTGCAGGAAATCGGCGTCGGTGGCGCAGGACTTGCGAATGCCATCGGTGCTCAGCACCAGGGCCGCCGGTGCATCCGCCGCGCTGAATCGCTGCAGTTGGGCCCGCTCGCTCCAGGCGCTGAGCGCATCGGCCTGGCAGAGGCTCGTGGTGGCCTCAGCGGCGCCGCCCTCCAGGGTTTCCTGGCTGCGCAGGCAGGCCTCGCCGCCGGGTTCAAGGCTGACCAAATCCCAGTCGCCGATGCCGGTGCAGCCCCACCACTGGGGTGTGATCAGCACGAGTCCCAGGGTGCAGCCATAGACCGCACTGGAGAAGGGGGCGCCTTGGGCATCGGGCTGCTGCTGCCAATCCCGTTGCACCGCGTCGAGCCAGCGCTGCTGAATCGCCTCCGGTAGCTCGGTCTGTAACTGCCGCAGCCACTGCTCCTGGTCCTTCAAGGGGTGTTGCCGGAGGGCGGCTTCGACCGCGGCGCGGGCGGCGCGGCAGGCCTCCCGGCTGCCGATGTCACTCAACCAGTAGCGACTTCCCCCATGGCCATCAGCCACAGCCAGCAGCTGCAGCTGCTGCTGAGCGGACCCCAGGCTGCAGCTCATGGAGGCGTCCTGGCAGGGTTTGCCCTGCCGTTGGTGGGCCGCACCGATCACGCTGCAATGCAGGGCGCTCTGCCAGGCCGGTTTCACCACACCAAGGGGCCCACGTCATCGGTGGGATCCAGCAGGGTGGGAGGCAGATCGGGTAGCGGGATGTTGCTGCCGCTCTCGCCGCTCTCGCCACTTCCGCTGACGCGGCTGGCGGGCATGGAGGCGGCTCCCACCACGGCGGTGGAGGCCCATTGGATGTATTGGGCCAAGGTGGTGGCGTTGCTGGCCTGCAGGGGACGCCGCGGGGATTTACCGCCGCCGGCGGGTTCCGGGCCTATGAATTGCTGCAGCACCTCCAGATCGGCGTCATGGCCCATGGCAATGGCCAGGCGCACCGCTTTTTGGGCCCAGGGTTCACGCATCAGCCGCGAGAGACCTGCGTCGAAGTCGTCGGTGGGCTGACCATCGGAGATCAGCACGAGCACGGGAGGCAGGGCTCGCTCCTCCATCGGGGGCGACTGCAGAGCCGCTGCCACCAGCTCCAGGGCCTCGCCCATGGCGGTGATGCCACCGGCCTCCAGGTCACGCCACTTCAGCTGTTGCACCGGGGTCGGTTCGGCCAGGTGCCAGGCGGCGCCATCGGCGAAGCGCACGGCCCGCACCAGCACCCGCGCCTCCGGGTTCTGGTCGGCCACCTCGGCCATGCCAGGCAGCGATTGCCGGATCGCCTGATTGAGGGCCTGCATCTTGCCCTGGGCTGCCATCGAGCCTGAGCAATCACACAGATAGATGAAGTGGAGCGGGCGGTTGCTGAGCCGGACGTTGGGGAAGGGCATGGTCAGCGGCGCAGCGTGGTGATGGGGCCGGCCTCGGTGCTGAGCTGGTGCAGGGCCGCGACGTTGCAAGTCTGGCCGGGCTCCACGCGGATGCCCTGGCCGTTGCGCAGCTCCCCCTGCCAGGGGCGCTCGCTCAGGTTGCGCAAACCCACGATCGAGGCGTCGCTGGGGTGGCTCACAAGGCTGGCGATCGGTTGCTGCAGAGTTTCGCCGAGATGGGGGTCGAAGTGGTGGCGGTGCAGTGTGTTGCCAGGGCAGGCGACCACGCGGCCATGGGGCATCTGCAACTGCAGGGTGGGCTCCTGGCTGCTGCCACAGCTCCAGCAAGGTCCCTCCTGGAACAGCTCCTGGCCGCAGCGCGAGCAGAGACGACGGTCATCGAGGCAGCGGCTCAGCACCTGTGTCCATTGCCCGGTGAGCGGGCGCTGCTGGGGATCGCGCAATCCGCGGCCAAAGCACTGGATGAACAGGGCCTGCAGAGCGCTGGGATAGATCGGCCAGGTCAGTAAGGCCGCCGGGTGTTCGTTGGGGTTGGGCCTGTTGCGGGCATCGCCTGGATCAAAGATGAACAGGGCCTCCTCTCCGTAGAGCCGCCGGCGGGCAGGTTCATCGAGGCAGCGAATCGAGAGTTCCAGCTCACCCCGGAAGGGATCGTGGCGGGTCAACAGGCGAAACAGCAGCACGGCCAGGCTGAACTGATCGCTGCTGGCGCTGGGTTTGGCGGTGCCAAGCAGGACCTCGGGTGCCATGAATCCGGGCGTACCCAACACGCTGCCCGCGCTCTGTCCGTCAATCTCGACGTTGTCGTTGTCGCAGATCAGGATCGAGCCGTCGTCGGGCTTGAGGAACAGATTGCCCAGCGAGATGTCCTTGTAACAGAGCCCCTTGAGGTGCAGCTCATGGAAGGCGTCGGCCAGAAAAAAACAGGCCCGCAAGACGTTCTGCAGGCTGATCTCCAGATGCCCTCCGGCATGGAGGTGTGCGCCCTGGTAGCCCGCAGGTCGTAGGGGCATCAGGTAGCCAAAACCGGCCTCTTGGGCGCGAATCAGAGGACGGCTTTCCTCGCTGGGCTCCAGCAGGGCCATGGGCCAGAGGAAATCGGCGTTGGGGGCGCCCAGGCGGATGCTCTGCTGCAGTCGTTGCTTCAGCCTCGGATCCCGGCTGATGCAGGCCGGCAAGTACCACTTCAGGGCCAGCTCCTCCTCCCCGCTGGCCACGGCATAGACCTGGCCCTGGGTTCCTCCTCCCAGGGCGCGCCGGATCTGGAGCGGTTGCTCCAGGCCCGTAAAAACCAGGCTGGCACCGACCGGCAGCAGGCCGTTGCTGGTGTTAGCGGGCATGGTTGCCTTGGGCTCCGATGGCCTTGCGGATGCCATTGCGATGGGCCAACGCGGTGCGCCGGTTGGCGAAGCCATGGCGCAAGGCGCGCCCATCGTTGAGGACCACCACGAGGCTGTGCTGTTTGCGCGAGCCCAGCACGATCCACGCCACCAGGGCTCCGATTTCCAGGGGCCAGAACAGCAACGGGAACGGCAGCAGCAGCAGCCCGCTCAGGCAGAGCAGCAGCCACCAACTGAAGACGTGGGGATGGCGGGGCAGGCTTTGCACGCCGGCGGAAAGGATGTCGGCAACCTCCACCGGTTGCCCGCCCACATCCAGTTGCTTGGCGCGCGGGGCTGTGGGCGTCCGCTCCAGCAGTTCAAAGACCAGCACGGGGCCCTTGAGGCCAAGTCGGATCTCGTCCCCATCCCCCAGACGGCGGCAGCTCTGGATGCGCTGCCCCTCGAGGAAGGTGCCGTCCAGGCTCTTCCAGTCGCAGACCAGCCAGCCCTGGCTGGCGGAGAAGCGCACCACGGCGTGGTGCTCGGAGACCCCGCTCTGGTGGGCCAGGCAGAGCCGGTTGTTGCTCGCCTGGCCAATCGTCAGGGGTTGTTTGGGGTCCAGCGGAGCCGTTTTTTGACGATCCGCCGCCAGAACCAACTGGGCTTTTGAGGGACTCATCGTTCGCCTCGGCGCCGCGCCCACCACAGCCTCCAGTCGTCCCGCAGGTCGTTCCAGAGCCCCCCGTCACCCTCCCTGTAGGGCGCAACCCGCCCCGGGAACAGAACAGCCTTACTGGCCAGGGCCAGAACGATCAGGACCATCACCAGCAGGATCCAGCCGGGGATTGCTCCGATCCAGGTGTAGGCGAAGAACGCCCGCAGGGCATAGAGCCCGATCGTGAGCGCCAACCAGAGGCGAAAGGGTTCCCAGGGGTCCCGCTGGCGCTGCACCGATTGGACCGGAGGATGGCTGGACTTAGCCTATGGCCGGACCGCATCGCCCGCCTGATTCCCTCGTCCCGCCTGGATTCCATTGCCTCGCCGGCCGTCCGTGAGGCCTGGCGGCGGTTTGCCCGCGCTGCCGGTACTGGCCCTTGGCGCGAGCGACCGGCGGCCATGCGGCGCTGTTTGCCCGACTTGCTCGCCCATCAGCCGCGGCTGGAGCTCTGGCGCGCGGGAGAGAAGCTCCAGCAGATCGATCTGGAGAACAGCCGCTACCGATTGGGGCGCGACCCGTCCTGCGACCTGCCTCTCAGCGATCCGGGCTTAAGCCGCGTGCACGCCATCCTCGAGAAGGTGCGCCCAAGCGATCGCGACTTCGCTCTGGAGGATTTCAACTCCTCCAACGGCCTGTTTCACCGCGACCGCCGCATCCGTTGGATCCAGCTGCGCGATGGAGATGCGGTGCAGTTGGGTTCTCCTTTAAAGGGAGAGGCGCCGGAGTTGCGCTATCGCCATCCCCGCAGTCCGTTGGAGCAGGCCGTTCACCTGCTGGGCATCACCGCCTTGGCGGGATCAGCCCTGCTGGTCAGTGGCATGTTGCTGGCGGCCAGCATCGGTGGCGGCTCGAAGATTCGCTCCATCTCGGGGCCGGTCAAGATTTTTTCGGCCGATGGCCGCCAGATCGATGCCAAGGAGGGTTCCTCCACGGCGCTGCCTTCTCTGCAGGCTTATCCCTTGCATCTGCGCCAGGCCCTGTTGGCCTCCGAGGAGGCTCGCTTTGGCTGGAACAGCGGCATTGATCTCTTTGGAACCCTGCGCTCCGCGCTGCTGGGCAGCGGCGGTGGCAGCGGCCTCACCCAACAGGTGGCCCGCATGGTCTATCCGGAGGTGGGCCGGGACCTGAGCCTGACGCGCAAGTTGCGGGAGTTATGGGTCGCGCTGCAGCTGGAGGTGGGCTTCAGCAAGAACCAGATCCTCAAGCTCTATTTGGATCGGGCCTATCTCGGCTTGGGAACCGAAGGCTTTGAACAGGCCGCGCAGCTGTATTTCCGCAAGTCGGCCAGTGATCTCGATGTGGGGCAGTCCGCCTTCCTGGTGGGTCTGCTGCCCAGCCCCAATGGCTACAGCCCCTGCAACCTTGAGGATCCAGGGGCCGGATTGGAGCGCCGCAATCTGGTGCTCAAGCTGATGCATGAGCAGGGCTGGCTGTCCGATCAGGCCCTGATCGATGCCCAGCGCCGGCCCCTGAATATCGACCCTTCCGCCTGCCGCGAGTCCAACTTCAGCAGCTACCCCTATTTCAGTGACTACGTGGTGGCGGAGCTTGAAGGCACCCGTTTTGGCCTGAACCTGAGCGATCCCGAGGCCGGCGGTAACTACGCGGTGATCAGCACGATCAATCCGCGGCTGCAGCAGTTGGCTCAGGAGCAGCTGAAGCGTTTTCTGGAGGGGCCGGCTGCCGCCGCGGGCCTCACCCAGGGGGCCCTGATCAGCGTGAATACCGAGAGCGGCGACATCCTGGCCTACGTGGGTGGTGGGGACTACAGCCGCTCCAGCTTTGATCGGGTGCAGGCCATGCGCCAGCCGGGATCCACCTTCAAGCTGTTCCCCTTCCTGGCCGCTCTGACCGCTGGGGTCTCGCCCCAGGACTCCATCTCCTGTGCCCCCTTGGATTACGTGGGTGGCTGCCGCCATGGCGGTGGCAGCACCAGCGTGACCGGCGGTTTTGCCAATTCGGAGAACGTGGTGGCCCTGCGGCTGGCTGAACGGGCCGGCTTCTCCCAGGTGCTCAAGCTGGCCCGACGCCTGGGCATCAGCACGCCCCTCGATGGCGACTACAACACGATGCTGGGGGGCCGCGAAACCTATCTCTATGAACTGGCTCGGGCCTATGCGGTGGTGGCCAACGGTGGCCGTTCGGTGCCCATGCATGGGGTCAGTCGCATCTATGACCTGGGTATCTGTGGATCGATCAAAAGCCTCGACCGCTGCCCCGAACGGGGTGTCACGACCCCCCTGGGGGAGAGTTCCAGGCAACTGATCCGCCCTGAGGTGGCCGCGGCGATGGATCAGCTGCTGGCCGCCGTGGTGCAAAGCGGGACGGGCCGGGCCGCCGCCGTGGTGGCTGATGCCCGCGGCAAGACCGGCACCACCAATGACGGCGTGGATGCCCTGTTCATTGGCTATTCCCCCTCCCTGAAGATCCTCACGGCGATCTGGATGGGAAATGACGACAACAAGCCAGCCAGCGGCGCCAGCGGGGCCCTGGTGGCGGAGCTCTGGGGCCGCTACATGCAGCAGGCCGCTACAGCAGTGCGCTCAGCCGGCTGATCAGAGCCCAGAGCAGACCGAGCAGAAAACCCCAGCTGCAGCTTGAGCTCAGCAGCCTTTGCAGGGGGCGACTCTGCTCGTCGGGATCCTGGCGGGGAAGCTGCCAGCCCAGTTGCAAGGCGCCGTAGACCAGCAGCAGCACCCAGGTCGGAATGCTCAACCCGGCCGCTTCGAAGTCATGCCCTTTCCAGTGCAGCAGGCTCGAGCCCGCGGATAGAGCAATCAGGGCGCTCACGGGCCCCGAGGCTCCGCTCCAGAGCCGGCGAATGCCCCAGTGCTGCGCGCAGGCGGCGGAAAGAGCCAGGCAGGCCAAAGCGGTGAGGCTGTAGCGCAGCACGACATCGCCCAGCTGCAGCGGTGAGGCGCCCAGGATGATCAACAGCAGCACCCCATTCACGCTGGCTTCCAAGCCATTGCGGTGAATCCACGGGGCGCTGATCCACCGCCACGCGTCCCTGGGGCTGCCGGCCTGCTCTGAGGGCAGGCTCCAGCGCCGGGGAAGTCCTCGCGCTGGCCCAAGGCTCAGGATCTGCGTGAGGCCCAGGCTCAGGACCAGCACGACTCCACCGCTCCAGCCCCAGTCCTCAAAGATCAGGCGATCGAGTTCCTGGCCAAACCAGCTCAGCACCAGGGCCCCGCTGGCAGCCAAGGCCAGACCCGGTGCCAGCGGCTCGAGGTGTGCGAGCCCGCCCGCCGCCTTGGCGGTGGATGTTGGCTCCGGCTTTGGCTTTGGCTCTGGCTTTGGCTCCTGCCGAGATGGCGCTGCCGGGGTGTGGCTGCGGCCGGCCTCTTGTTCACCGGTGGCGGCCTCCAGCAGCTCCAGGAGCTCCACCTGCACGGCAGGGGCGTAGGTCTGACGGATCAGCGCGCTCAGGCTGGTCAGGGCTGCGGATTGTGCGGCGCCTTGGCTGTGGAGGACCTGGAGCAGCAGGGGCTGACTGGCCAGATCCCGGATGGGTCCCTTGAGGCCATCGTCAGCCCCCAGGGCGTCAATCAGCCGGTTCGCGATGGCACGGCTGTTCTTGAGAGCCCCAGGCTCCTGGATCAGCCATTGCCGCAGCTGAACGCCGAGTGTCTTGCCGAGGCCCATGGCTGCAGAGCATAAAAAAACGCCCCTTTCAGGGGCGTTGAAGCGTCAGAGCTGATCAGGTTCAGTCCAGCTTGGTGGCCTGCACCCGGGCGCGAGCGCGGGAGAGTTCCTGCTGGGCCTTGATCTTCTCGGTGCTGGAGGGTTTGCCTTCGAACTGGGCGGCCGCAGCTGCGGCGGCATCCAGCTCTTTGTTGGCTTGATCAGCGTTGATGGAGCTGCCCAGTTCGGCCGAGTTCACCAGAACGGTGACTTCGTCGGATTCCACCTCGGCAAAACCGCCTTGAAGGGCGATGGCTTTCCAGCCGCTTGCCTCACGCACTCGGAGCACCCCGTAGTCCAGGGCAGTCAAGAGGGAGACGTGGCCGGGAAGAATGCCCAGCTGGCCAGTGGTGGAAGGAAGGATGACTTCCTCGGCAGGGCCGTCAAAGACGCTCTGGTCTGGAGCCAGAACGCGGAGGGTGAGGGACATCAGTTAGGCCTCCGGATCAGCCTTTGGCTTCGGCTTGGATCTTGGCGGCCTTGGCCTTCACTTCGTCGATGTTGCCCACCAGGTAGAAGGCGGCCTCAGGCAGGTTGTCGAGTTCACCGCCCAGGATCATGTTGAAGCCCTTGATGGTGTCCTCGAGCTTCACGTACTTGCCGGGCATGCCGGTGAAGATCTCAGCCACGAAGAAAGGCTGGGACAGGAACTTCTCGATCTTGCGAGCGCGGTCCACGGTCCGGCGGTCGTCTTCGGACAGTTCGTCCAGACCCAGAATCGCGATGATGTCCTGGAGCTCCTTGTAGCGCTGCAGGGTGGACTGCACGGCACGGGCGGTGCGGTAGTGGTCGTCGCCCACAACGGCAGGCTGGAGCATGGTGCTGGTGGAATCCAGGGGATCCACAGCGGGGTAGATGCCCTTGGAAGCCAGGCCGCGGCTGAGCACGGTGGTGGCGTCCAGGTGGGCGAAGGTGGTGGCCGGTGCGGGGTCGGTCAGGTCGTCAGCAGGCACGTAGACGGCCTGGATCGAGGTGATCGAACCTTCGAGGGTGGAGGTGATGCGCTCCTGCAGAGCACCCACGTCGGTACCGAGGGTGGGCTGGTAGCCCACAGCGGAGGGCATGCGGCCCAGCAGAGCCGAAACCTCAGAGCCGGCCTGCACGAAGCGGAAGATGTTGTCCACGAACAGCAGCACGTCCTGCTTGTTCACGTCGCGGAAGTGCTCAGCCATGGTGAGAGCCGACAGGCCCACGCGCATGCGGGCGCCGGGGGGCTCGTTCATCTGGCCGTAGCAGAGGGCCACCTTCGACTTGGACAGGTCGTCGGGGTTGATCACACCCGATTCCTTGAATTCTTCGTAGAGGTCGTTGCCTTCACGGGTGCGCTCGCCCACGCCGGCGAACACGGACACACCGCCGTGCTCTTTAGCGATGTTGTTGATCAGCTCCTGGATCAACACGGTTTTGCCCACACCGGCACCACCGAAGAGGCCAACCTTGCCGCCCTGGCGGTAGGGAGCCAGCAGGTCGATCACCTTGATGCCGGTCTCGAACACCTTGGGCTTGGTTTCGAGATCGGTGAGCTTGGGAGCTTCGCGGTGGATCGGAGCGGTGGTGGTGGTGCTCACCGGGCCCTGCTCATCCACGGGCTCGCCGAGCACGTTGAAGATGCGGCCGAGGGTGGCTTCGCCCACGGGCACGGAGATGGAAGCACCGGTGTCCACGGCTTCCATGCCGCGCACCAGGCCGTCGGTGCTGCTCATGGCCACGGCGCGCACGCGGTGGTCACCCAGCAGTTGCTGAACCTCGGCGGTCAGGGCCACGTCTTGGCCGGCCGAGTTTTTGCCCGTCACGCGGAGGGCGTTATAGATCTTGGGCAGCTTGCCGGCCGGGAATTCAACGTCGATCACCGGTCCGATCACCTGCCGGACGATGCCTTTGGTGCCGGTGGCAGTAGCAGCAGCCATTTAAGGGAGAAGTCGCAGGACGCGCAGCGGGAACCTTCCCGCCTTGAGCGGCGCAACCTTACCACTGCACCCCACCGGTTGATCGCGGGTCGGTCGCTGGTCGGTCCCTGTTCGGTCAACCGCCCCGAACGGTGCTTGTGGCCTGGTGGAGAGCGCTCATAACTTGGCACTCAAGGCGTGGGAGTGCCAACTCTCCGCCGCTGGCGTTTCGACGCCGCGACCCTGGCAGCGTCTTTGGCGCCATGCCAATGGTTTCGCCGTTTCACTCGAATTCCATCCATGGCTGCTGTTTCCCTCAGCGTTTCCACCGTCAAGCCCCTGGGCGATCGCATCTTCATCAAGGTCTCTGAGTCCGAAGAGAAGACCGCCGGCGGCATCCTTCTGCCCGACACCGCCAAAGAAAAGCCCCAGGTGGGCGAGGTGGTTCAGGTGGGCCCCGGCAAGCGCAACGACGACGGCTCCCGTCAGGCTCCTGAAGTGAGCGTTGGCGACAAGGTGCTCTACAGCAAGTACGCCGGCACCGACATCAAGCTCGGCAGCGACGAGTACGTGCTCCTCTCCGAGAAGGACATCCTGGCTGTCGTCAACTGAGCCTCAACACCGTCTTCTAACAACCACTACCGCGAGATCCGCCTCCCATGGCTAAGCGCATCATTTACAACGAGCAGGCCCGCCGCGCCCTCGAAAAAGGCATCGACATCCTGGCTGAGTCGGTTGCCGTGACCCTCGGCCCCAAGGGCCGCAATGTCGTCCTCGAGAAGAAGTTCGGCGCTCCTCAGATCATTAATGACGGCGTCACCATCGCCAAAGAGATCGAACTCGAAGATCACATCGAGAACACCGGCGTTGCCCTGATCCGTCAGGCCGCCTCCAAGACCAATGACGCGGCAGGCGACGGCACCACCACCGCCACCGTGCTGGCTCACGCCATGGTGAAGTCCGGTCTGCGCAATGTCGCTGCCGGCGCCAACGCCATCACCCTGAAGAAGGGCATCGACAAGGCCGCCGAGTTCCTGGTCGAGAAGATCAAGGAGCACGCCAAGCCGATCAGCGACTCCAACGCCATCGCCCAGGTGGGCACCATCTCCGCCGGTAACGACGAAGAGGTGGGCCGCATGATCGCCGACGCCATGGACAAGGTCGGCAAAGAGGGTGTGATCTCCCTCGAGGAAGGCAAGTCGATGACCACCGAGCTGGAGGTCACCGAGGGCATGCGCTTCGACAAGGGCTACATCTCGCCCTACTTCGCCACCGACACCGAGCGCATGGAAGCGGTGCTCGAGGATCCCTACATCCTCCTCACCGACAAGAAGATCGGCCTGGTGCAGGATCTGGTGCCCGTGCTCGAGCAGATCGCTCGCACCGGCAAGCCTCTGCTGATCATTGCTGAGGACATCGAGAAGGAAGCCCTCGCCACCCTGGTGGTGAACCGCCTGCGCGGCGTGCTGAACGTGGCCGCTGTGAAGGCCCCTGGCTTCGGCGATCGCCGTAAGGCCATGCTCGAGGACATCGCCGTTCTCACCAACGGTCAGCTGATCACCGAGGACGCCGGCCTCAAGCTGGAGAACGCCAAGCTGGAGATGCTGGGCACCGCCCGTCGCATCACCATCAACAAGGACACCACCACCATCGTGGCCGAAGGCAACGAGGTGGCCGTGAAGGCCCGCTGCGAGCAGATCCGCAAGCAGATGGACGAGACCGACTCCTCCTATGACAAGGAGAAGCTGCAGGAGCGTCTGGCCAAGCTGAGCGGCGGTGTGGCCGTGGTCAAGGTGGGCGCTGCCACCGAGACCGAGATGAAGGACAAGAAGCTGCGCCTGGAAGACGCCATCAACGCCACCAAGGCGGCCGTTGAGGAAGGCATCGTCCCTGGCGGTGGCACCACCCTGGCCCACCTGGCCCCTGCCCTGGAGCAGTGGGCTGCTGCCAACCTGTCCGGCGAAGAGCTGATCGGCGCCACCATCGTGGCTTCCGCCCTCACCGCTCCCCTCAAGCGCATCGCTGAGAACGCTGGTGTGAACGGCTCTGTGGTGGCCGAGCACGTGAAGAACAAGCCCTTCAACGAGGGCTACAACGCCGCCACCGGCGAGTACGTCGACATGCTGGCTGCCGGCATCGTGGACCCCGCCAAGGTGACCCGCTCCGGTCTGCAGAACGCTGCCTCGATCGCCGGCATGGTGCTGACCACCGAGTGCATCGTGGCTGACATGCCCGAGAAGAAGGAAGCAGCTCCTGCCGGCGGCGGCATGGGCGGCGGCGACTTCGACTACTGATCTCAACAGAGATCGCAGTCGGATTCAGATCCATCGACGAGGAGGGCTCCGGCCCTCCTTTTTTTGTGCCCGCCGGATGCTTTCGGCGGCAGCGAGGATGTAACGGTTGCTACGAAAAAGATGCCTTTTGGTAGCAACTGCTACCGGCTGCATGTCCTCGGCTCAGCAGGGTCGATCGGTTCGATGCAGGTGATATGCAGCTGTTTGCTGCCGATACGGCGCTCCACAGCGCCAATAACGGCTTTGTGCTGATCAGCGCTGCGCTGGTGCTGATGATGACCCCGGCGCTGGCGCTCTTCTACGCCGGCTTTGTGCGCAGCCGAAATGTGCTCAACACGATGGTGATGAGCTTTGCGGCCATGGGGCTCGTCAGCGTGCTCTGGGTCCTGTTCGGCTACAGCCTCGCCTTCTCCCCCGGCAGCGGTCCTCTCGCCCCCTTCATTGGTGGTCTGCAGTGGGCAGGTCTGAGCAACTGGTCAGCCCCCTACGGCGACGGACAGCTCAGCCACGGCGCGGTGGCCTTCTTCCAGCTCACCTTCGCGATCATCACGCCCGCGCTCATCTCCGGTGCGGTGGTGGAGCGCATGAACTTCAGGGCCTGGCTGGCGTTTGTCGCCCTCTGGAGCACCTTCGTGTATCTGCCGCTGGCCCATATGGTCTGGGGACCTGGCGGTTTTCTCGGCCCTGAGGGTCTGGGTGCCCTGGATTTCGCCGGTGGTTTGGTGGTGGAGATGGCCTCGGGGGTCGGTGCTGCGGTGACCGCTGCGGTGGTGGGTCGCCGCCGCAGTTATCCCCAGCACAACTCCCCGCCGCACAACGTGCCCTTCATCCTGTTGGGCGCTGGTCTGCTCTGGTTTGGCTGGTTTGGCTTCAACGGTGGCAGCGGTCTGGTTTCGGGCAACCTGGCTTCACTCGCCTGTTTGACCACCAACACGGCCGGCGCGGCTGCGGCCTTGGGGTGGATGGTGATCGAAACGGTTCAACGGGGTAAGCCCACGGCGGTTGGTGTCGCCACCGGTGCCGTGGCAGGTCTTGTGGCGATCACCCCAGCGGCAGGTTTCGTCAGTCCTCTTGGGGCCCTGGTGATCGGCTTTGCCGCGGCGGTGATCTGCAACTGGGCGCTGCAGCTCAAGAACCGTTCGGGCCTCGATGACAGCTTGGATGTGCTTCCCGTCCACGGTGTCGCTGGCTTCCTCGGAATCCTCTTCACCGGCCTTCTGGCTCTGAAATCCGTGAATCCCGCCGGCGCAGATGGCTGGCTGGCCGGCAATCTGGCTCAGTTTGTGATTCAGCTGAAGGCCGCCGGATTCACCTTGCTGTGGGTTGGGGTCGGCACCTTTGTGATTCTCACGCTGCTCAAAACGCTGATGCCACTGCGGGCCTCTGACGCCGATGAGCGACAGGGTCTGGATATCAATGCCCACGGTGAGGAGGCCTACAACACCGAGTTCACCGTCTGAGCCAATCCCCTGGAATGTCCACTTTGAACATTCCAGGGGATGGTGTCTCTGAAACCGTAGCCAGGATCACCGAATCCTTTCGCGTGCCGTCTCAGTCGCGACAGCGCCGGTTCCTCATCGCCGCTCTCACCGTTCCAGCTGCTCAGCTCTTGGCTGCTGGCTTCCAGCCCGCCCACGCCGCGGAAGCCGCCACTGTCTCGGGCCCTGACAACCTGCTGCTGCTGCTCTCAGCAGCCATGGTGCTGTTGATGACCCCTGGCCTGGCCTTCTTCTACGGAGGGTTTGTTCAGGGCCGCAACGTCCTCAACACGATGGCCATGAGCTTCGTGATGATGGGCCTTGCCACGCTGGTTTGGGCCAGCTTTGGCTTCAGCCTGGCCTTTGCCGATGGAGGAGCAGCCCAGGCGGTGGTCGGCAATCCTTTCCGCTACGCCCTCCTGGAGAACCTGCCGGAGGTCTGGGGTGGACTCGCTGTCCCCGGCGTCAGCTTCGCGCTGTTCCAGGGCATGTTCGCCATCATCACCCCCGCCCTGATTTCCGGGGCTTTGGTGGAGCGCATCAGTTTTCGGTTTTGGTGCCTGTTCACCCCGATCTGGCTGCTGCTCGTCTACTCCCCCTTGGCCCACATGGTCTGGGGTGGTGGATTGCTCGGGAAGGATCTGGATTTCGCGGGGGGCACCGTCGTCCACATCAGTTCGGGCGTGACCGCCCTGGTCCTGGCTGGCTTGATTGGTGCCCGTCGTCAGTGGCCCCAGTCGCTGCGCCCGCCCCATGACGTGACTCAGATCCTGCTGGGTACAGGCCTGCTTTGGTTTGGCTGGTTTGGTTTCAACGGCGGGAGTCAACTGGCGGTCGGTGGCGCGGAGATTCCTTTCACCACCACCCACGTCGCCGCCGCTGCTGGTCTTGTGGCCTGGTCGTTGGTCGAAACCTGGCGTGACGGCAAGCCCACCGCCGTGGGCATGGCCACCGGTGCGGTGGCGGGTCTTGTGGGCATCACCCCTGCAGCCGGCTTTGTGACCATCGGTTCAGCGATGGCCATTGGTGCGATCACGGCAGTGCTCTGTTATGTCTCCGTTCAGCTCAAGGTCAAGTTGCGCTTTGACGACTCCCTCGACACCTATGCGGTGCATGGGGTCGGTGGCACCGCCGGTGCTTTGCTCACCGGCGTCTTTGCGAGTGCCGAGCTGATTGCGGCTCACCCCGCGGGGCAGGTTCTTGCGGAGCAGGGCCGGGCCGCCTTGGTTGTTGGTCAGCTGCAGGCCGTTCTGGTGGCCTATGGCTTGGCTGCGGGCGGCACGTTCCTGATCGCCGGTGTCCTGCGCGGTTGCGGTGTGCGCTTCCGGGTACCTGAGAGTGCCGAAAATCTCGGTGTTGATGTCGCCGAACATGGCGAGGAGGCCTACGCCGAGCGGGTGGGCTCACCCCAGCGCTTCTAGGGCTCGCCTCGGTTAATTCTCCGGCTTGAAGCTGAGCGCTACGCCGTTGTTGCAGTAGCGCTTGCCGGTGGGCTTGGGGCCATCCCCAAACACGTGGCCCTGGTGCCCGCCGCAGCGGCGGCAGTGGTATTCGGTGCGGGGAACGATCAATTTGAAATCGACCTTGGTGCCGATGGCGTTGGCCAGCGGTTGCCAGAAGCTTGGCCAGCCCGTTCCGCTCTCGTATTTGGTCTTGGAGCTGAACAGGGGTAGATCGCAGCCAGCGCAGTGGAAGGTGCCGGCGCGTTTTTCGTTGTTGAGCGGGCTGCTGAAGGGGCGTTCGGTGCCCTCCTTGCGCAGCACGGCATAAGCCGCAGGGCTCAGGCGTTGTTTCCAGGCCGCATCGGAGAGTGACCAGCTGGGATCAGAGGCCGCCGAGGCGGCTTCTGCGCTGCGGGCGCCAGGCAGGGTGGAACCGGCCAGGGCGGCCAGGGACGCGAGCAATCCGCGGCGTGTCATCGAGAACCTCTTGAACTAGATGCCTTTGAACCAGCCGGCGCTCAGGGCTGTTGCCAGACCAAGGAACAGGGCCAGCAAGGTCCAGCTGATGCGGTTCAGCGTGGCTTCGGCGCTGCGGGCACTGCTGAACATCGAGCTGCCGCTGGAGGCAAGGCCGCCCATGCCATCACCCTTGGGGCTATGGAGCAGCACGCTGATCACCAGCAGGACACCGCTGCTCAGCCAGATCCAGGTCAAGACGGATTGAATCATCGGCTCAGCCTAGGGGGGGATCAGACGCCCAGGGTCTGAGGAATCCGGCTGGGGACAGCCGTGCTGCCGATCGGGACGATCAGGGATGCACCCGTCATGCGGGACGGTTGCGGCAAACCGAGAATTTCCAGCAGGGTTGGGGCCACGTCCGCGAGGCCACCACCGCTGCGCAGTTCCACGGCATTGCCGTGGCCGGGGAGTTTGCGCTTTTCGCCCTCAACCAAGATCACCGGTACAGGATTCGTGGTGTGGGCGGTCCAGGGCAAGCCATCGGGACCCTCCATCAGCTCGGCATTGCCGTGATCGGCGGTGACCAGGAGGGTGCCACCCATGCGGTTGGTGGCCTCCAGCAGCCGACCCACGCTCCGATCGACGGTGCCAATCGCTTCGATCGTGGCGGCCATCTCACCGGTGTGCCCCACCATGTCGGGGTTGGCGTAGTTGATCACCACCAGGGAGTAGATGCCTTTGTTGATGGCCGAAATGCAGTTGTCGGTCAACTGCTCGGCCGACATCGCAGGCGCCTGGTCGTAGGTAGCCACCCGGGGGGATGGGACCAGATGGCGGTCTTCGCCGGGGTAGGGCTGCTCGATGCCACCGTTCATGAAGTAGGTGACATGGGGATATTTCTCGGTTTCGGCGGTCCGGAACTGACGCAGACCGGCTTCAGAGACCACCTGGCCGAGCAGACCATCGAGGGACTCCGGCGGGAAGGCCACGGAAACAGGCAGCCCGGCTTCGTATTGGGTGAACGTGACCACGTTGAGGTCTTTGATCGGCTCCCGTACAAAGCCGTCGCACTGCTCCACCACCAGGGCCTTGACCAGTTGACGCATCCGGTCGGGGCGGAAGTTGAAGACGATGACCCCGTCTCCTGCTTCGATCACGCCGTCGGTGAGGCGTGTGGGCTCGAGGAACTCATCAAAGACCTCGTTGTTGTAGGAGGCCGCTAGGACCTCCTCGGGACTCAGATTGCTGATCTCTCCGGCTTCACTGAGCAGGCGATAGGCGCGTTCCGTGCGCTCCCAGCGGTTGTCGCGATCCATGGCCCAGTAACGGCCGCAGATGGTGCTGATTTCACCGATGCCGCTGGCTTGGATCTGGGCCTGGACCGTGGCCAGGTATGCGGCGGCGCTTTGGGGTGGGGTATCGCGGCCGTCGGTAATGACATGAATGCAGACTCGGCTCAGGCCGCGCGCTTTGGCCCAGCGCAGGAGGCCGCCGAGGTGATCGATGTGGCTGTGCACGCCACCGTCGGAGCAGAGTCCGATCAGGTGCAGGGTGCGGCCGCTGCTGGCCAGGGCACCGGCCAGCTCGTTGAGTTCAGGGTTCTCGGCGATGCTCCCGTCGCGAACGGCCTGGGAGATCCGAACCAGCTCCTGGCGAATGATGCGTCCGGCGCCGATGGTGAGATGCCCGACCTCCGAATTGCCCATCTGGTCGTCAGGCAGGCCGACATCGGCTCCGCTGGCCTCGATCAGGGTGTGGGGATAGGCATGCCACAGGGCATCCATTACCGGGGTCTCGGCAGAGCGAATGGCGTTGTGGGTGTCGTCGTGCCGGTAGCCCCAGCCATCCAGGATGCAGAGGACAACAGGGGCAACAGCACCCTGGCCTTCCCGTCGTGTGGTGCCGTCAGCGGCACTCGTGCTGCGGTGTGGGACCGGGCTGGTGTCTGATTCAGTCGACGGTATGACTGTCACCCTGGAAAACCCCGCCCCTGCCTGCAACGTGTCCTCAGGCCAACCTACCGCGTGCCTCGAGCACAACCAATGGCCCTAGGCGTTGCGTCAGCTTTTGGCTACACCAGGTCCACCGCCTCTTCCTGCGCCCCACCAGCCCGTGATGTCTGCCGACCGCGTTGAAATCCTGTCAGCAGTAGAGCTCGGGCGGACGCTGAACCGCTTGGCCTCCCAGGTGCTCGAGAGCGTCGATGACAGCCGCGATCTCGTTTTGTTAGGGATTCCTACCCGAGGTGCCGCCTTGGCGGAGGTCCTCGCCGAGCGCCTCGAGCAGCTCTGCGGTCACCCGGTGGATTGCGGCAGCCTGGATCCGACGTTCCACCGCGATGACCTGGAGCGGGTGGGGACGCGGCTCGTGGCCCCGACCCAGCTGCCCTCCAGCCTGGATGGCAAAACCGTGGTCTTGGTGGATGACGTGATTTTTACGGGTCGCACCGTGCGAGCAGCCCTGGAAGCTCTTCAGGCCTGGGGGCGTCCTTGCCGGGTGGCCCTGTTGGCCATGGTCGACCGCGGGCACCGTGAGCTGCCGATCCAACCAGATTTTTGTGGGCGGGTGGTGCCGACGAATCGCCAGGAACTGATCGCCCTCTGCCTCCAGCGCATTGATGGGGAGGAGGGAGTCTTTCTGGTTAAGGAGGAGGGAAGTTCCGTCAGCTGACGGCTTCGAGCTCGTCGGCGCGGAAGTGGGCCCGGAAGCGACCGAAGGCCACGATGACGGGCATGGTGGGGCTGATGGTGCGGCCCTTGAAGTCATTCAGCACCTGAAAGACTTCGCCTTGCTGGCCCTTGAGATCAAAGGCTTGGCCTCGGTGCTCAGGGTGGTGGAACACCACAACGCTCTGGCTGACCTTGACCTGATCTCCGACCTGCATGAAGGGCGCTTGCGTTGCGGCCCATCCTGTCACGGGCGTCAGCGCCGGCAGGCGGTTTCCGGTCCGGCTTCCACAACGCGGCCGCCCAGCTCGGAGCAGGCTTCGCTGAAGGCTTCCCAGTCGTCTTTGCCCTGGGCCAGCTTGGCGTTAACCCGTTGGCTGAGTTGATCAGCCGGAATGTTGGACTCCAGGCCGCCATGGGAGTCGTGCTCGGAGTCGTGCTTCTTCCTGAGGCCCTCGATGCCCTTCTCGACCTGTTGGCGTCGAGCGGCGGTGTGGGTTTTCCACCAGGGGTGGTCAATCCGGTTGAGGGCGTCGAGGGCTTCCCACCAACGCGCTTGGGGGATCAGTTGACGGGCTCGCTCCGCCTGGAAGCGGTTGCGGTTCCAGTCCTCTCGCAATTGATCCCCCAGGGCTGTGCCCTGGGGGTTGTGCGCTGCGTTGAGGTTGTCCAGAACGGCGAGAGCCTGCTCCAGCTGGCCAGCGCGATAGAGGTTCAGGGCTTCTTGCTCCAGTTCTCGCTGCCAGCTGAGCAGGCGCTGCTGATCGGCGGCCGTGCTGCTGCCGGAATTGACCAGCAGCCTCTGCAGGCGAAGGGCTTCACCCCGTTGGCCCTCGCGCCAAAGCTGTTCGGCCTTGAGCCGCCGGCAACGGTTCTGTTCCAGGGGGGCGGCCCCGCCCAGCCAGCGCAGGGCTGAGAGCTGCTCGCCGTAGCGCAGGCAGTCATCGAGCCGTCCGTCTGCGGCGGCGGTACCCAGTCGCTGGGGCAGCTGTTTTTCCCACCAGTAAGCGGCACCCACAGCGCTGCCGACCAGGCCCAGGGTGAGCACCAGCCAGAAACGTGGAAGCCGGTGCCGCCGGAGGGCCAAGCTGCGCGCGCTGCGATCAGAACTGTTTTATGCAGCCATCCGCCCGCCATCACTGCCACGGGGGCAGCGCGGCAGCCGGCCCCTAGCGGACGGGCCCGAGGCAGATCGATGGACCGTCCGCCTGGCTGAGGAGATCCCGCGTCTTCACCATGAGCTCGCCGCTCTGGTTGATCCAGAAGTCCAGCTCCAGCCGGTCTTCCCCTGGGCTACCAGGGGGCTCCAGCGGCAGTTCCAGTGCCACCTTCTCCCAGGCTTCAACGCGGGCTGCGCCTGCTGGGCGCGCGCGCAGTACGGGCAATCCATCGACAAACACCACTTCGCTGCGTCGCTCCCGGGTTGGTTCCCCCAAGACCAGCTCCAGGCTCCGTTGCTCGGGCTCGCTGCAGGCCAGGCGTAGGCGCAGTGGGGTTTCAATCGGCCAGCTTTGCCCTGCCACAAACAGCGGATGCCAGCGGTGCTCGCGGCTGCGTTGATCCCAGCAGCGCAGGGAGACCCCCCGATCAAGCAGATCGTTCACCTTGACCCCTGGGGTGAGGCTTAAGGCGCCGAGGGCCACCGCCTCCACGGGGCGATTGCCCCGCACCGGAACCCCCGGCAGCCGCCGCTCTAACCAGGAGCGGATCCAGGGCATCTGGCTGCTGCCGCCCACGGGCAGCACCGCATCGATCTGGTGGGCCTCAAGGCCGGAGGCGCGGGCCGCGGCGAGCACGGACTCCAGCAGCTCATCCAAGAGCGCGATCAGTCCTTGGCGCTCCAGGAGCTCCTCGAGTTCGCGGCGTTCCAGGCGAAGCTCCTGATTCCCTTGCCCAGGGCCTGGGCTCCAGAGGCAAAGGGCTTCAGGGCTGCTGCTCAGCGCGCACTTCAGCCGTTCACAGGCCGCCAGCAGGCTGGGGGGCGGTCCACTGCTGCCCAGCTGCTCCGGCGTGACCAGCGCTGCGGCGATCCAACCGTCGATGTCGCGGCCGCCGATGGCGCAGCCGGCTTTCCCCAGGACGTCGGCTGTGCGCAGGGCCTGCTGGCTGTTGTTGAGGTCCCGGCCGCCGAAACGCAGCAACTGGGCGATGGGTGCTGCTTTGCCTTCCCCACCCTGCAGCGCCACCAGGGCTAGATCGGTTGTGCCTCCGCCGATATCCACCACCAGGACTCGGCTCCCGGCGGGTAGGCCGGCGCCGATGGCGGCCGCCGTGGGTTCATCCACCAGGGCAACCTCGGGAATGGGCAGCTCAGAGAGCGCCTCCAGTAACCACTGCCGGTAGCTGCGGTAGCTGTCGATCGGGGCTGTGACGACCAGCCGCTCGGGCTGAATCGCCTCGGGCAGATGGCTCCAGATCTTCTGCAGCAGAAGACGGCCGCTCTGCTCGGGGCTCAGAAGGCTGGCGGGATCGAGCTTCTCGGGTGCCCCAATCCTGCGTTTGAAGTCCCGTTGCAGCTGCGGTCCCCCCTGCTCCAGCAGGCCGGCTTCGAGGACTTGCCGGCCGATCAAGGCATGCTCGCTCTCGCTGGTCTGCAGCCAGATCAGGCTGGGGATGACCGCCGGCTCGCCAGTGCTGAAGGGCGGCACCGGCAGTAACGCAGCCGTGCTGCCGCCGGCCTCCAGGTGGGCCACCACGGTGGTGCTGCTGCCCAGATCGATGGCAAGGGTGCCGGCCATGGACCAATGCTGAAGGGAAACGGCCGAGGGCGAGCGTGACGCATCCCGCGAGTTCATGGTGAGACCAGTGGGTCTTGCGTGGTGCGATGGACCGGGTGGCCTTGGCGGTGTGGTCGTTCTATCGGGAGGACCCGGCACTGGCTCGGCGCCTCGATCCGCTGTTGGCTGCGCGGCTGTCGCGGGGCTGGGCCTCGCTGAAGGTGGAATGCCGTGATCGGGCCCATCGCGCCATGGTCTGCGGCGTGATTGATCTGCTGCGGCCGCCGCTGGAGGCCCTGCAACTGGCTCGGGAGATTCGTCTGCTGGTGCCGGGGGAGGAGCCGCTGGTCTTCCCCGTGACGGTGCCCTTGCCCAGCAGTCTGCTGGCCTACGATGGTTCGATCGGCGAATAGTGCATGTATCTCGGCGTCAACGTCAGCCCCAAAGAGCTCGCCCAGCGCGCCGAGAATCTGGTGCGGCAGTCCAGCAATCGCTATCTGACCACGGTTCGCATTGCCTTCCGTGCCAAGCAGCGCCGTTTTGATGACTTTGACGGCCTCCTCGAAGATTCGATGGTGAAGCCGGTTCAGCGAGCCATCATCGAGCTCAGCGACGAGCAGGATCAACCTGATCTGCTGCCTGGCTGAGCCCCGGAGGGCATCAGCTGTGATTCAGCGAGAAGGAGAGGGATGGCGCTTGGCATGGGATGCCAGCCGCCATCCCTTTTCTGTGTTGATCGGTGGTGCCGGCTGGGCCGCTGAGCTCACGGACCTTGAGGCCCAGGCCCTGCGCGATGGGGTCCGGGATTTGGCCGAGCAGCATCGCCAGCTGGTGAACCAGCTCATGGCGGAAGAGTCCATCGAGTTGGAGCTGGAGCGAGGCTTCTGGTGGTTGTGCCTTGAGGGGGATCGCGAGGGATGGTCCTTGCGGGCGGTGCTGAGCCCTGAGGCCTCTCAGCGGGCGGTGGAGGCCTTTTGGCCTCAAAGCGCTGCCCAGGGTTTCACGGCTGCTCTGCAGCAGCTGTACGGCCAGCCGTAAGGGCGTGCAGGGCGCAGTAGTCCAGTGGGTCGAGACCGGCGGGCGTGGCTTTCTGCAGCAGGCTCAACAACCCCTCGAGCCCCATGGTCTCGAGGCCGGATGCCTGGGCCGCCTTCTCGAATAGGGCCAGGTCTTTGCGCAGGTGCGCCGTGGGGAAATTGGGGTTGCTGTAGTCCCCCGTCAGCTCCCGCTCGAGTTTTTTATCGAAGGTCGGGGCGTAGAGGGCGCTGTTGCGCAGCAGCGCCATGAAGGCCTCCACCTCCACGCCGCTGCGCTGCACCAGATGCAGGGAAAGGCTGAAGGCGTGGCTCAGGCTGGCGATCAGCTGGTTGAGGGCCAGCTTCGCGGCCATGGCACTGCCCACTTCACCGAGCCGAACCGGCTCGGCGCTGAGCCGCAGCAGCAGGGGCCTGGCTTGCTCAAACAGCTCCTCGGGGCCGCCGGCCATCAACTGCAGGCTGCCTGCCAGGGCTTCGGGCTTGCTGCCCAGCACGGGGGCCTCGAGATAGCGACCGCCCAGGCTGCTGACGGCTTCGGCTAAGTCCCGGCTTTCTGCGCTGCCAATCGTGCCCATCTGGATCACGGTGCGGCCCCTCAGTCCCTCCTGGATCCGCTCCAGCAGCAGCTCCCTGGTGGTGGGGCCGTCGCTGAGCACGGTGATCAGCCAGGAGGCCTGGCTGGCTGCCTCCTGGGGCGTGGCCGCGGGATGGGCGCCCAGACGCTGCAGGGAGGCATGGCGCTCGGGGCTGCGGTTCCAAACCCAGAGCTCTTCGCCGCACGCCAGCAACCGTTGGGCGATCGCTCCTCCCAGCAGACCCGTTCCAAAGAGGGCGACCGTCATGGCATCGCTGCGCTCGCGTCAGCATGCCTGAACCAAGCCTGAGATCCGCCCTGAGAACACAGCGGTGATCAGCACTGCTGATCAGAGTTTTTCTCCCAGGCCCTGGCGGCTCTTCCCCAGCGTTTTGCACGGTTTTTCCACAGCCTGTGGGGGGCAGAGGCCTTTGCACATCGGTGCCTGGGGAGAACTCGCATGGATTCGGCAAAGCTGGTTGACAAGCCTTCCTCGGGGCCGCAGCTGGCTCCCGGGCGGGGCTGAAGGGCCGGTCTGATCCGAGTCCTGGCAGCTCATCTCAGGCTGAGATGGCCTTGGAATGGCTCCGCTTGCGGCCGGTTGACCGATGCCCGGCCTTGTGGGGAACTGGTGCTCGTCCGACGAGTTGAGTGCATGGAGCCAACAGGCACGGTGAGCATGTGCGCTGAGGTCCCTGAGCCCCTGTTGCAGTCCATGCAGGGTTTCATTGAGGCTCATCCCAACTGGGATCAATACCGCCTCTTTCAGGCTGCCCTCGCGGGTTTTCTGGTCCAGAACGGCGTCCAGACCCGAGAGATCACCCGCTGCTATCTCGCCAACCTGTTCCCCCAGCAGTCCAGGTTCAGCGACCCGATCGTCTGAGCCGGAGCCCTTGAAAGCTGTTGGTCACGGTGGTGGCAAGCAGCGGCAGGGTGAACACCAGGGCCAGGGCCGTGATCCAGATCCCAAGGCCCGCCCGCACCGCTTCCGCCAGCAGTCCCAGGGCCAAGGGGCCCGCCGAGAGCAGGACCACCACCGCTCCAAGGCTCAGGAGCTCCACGCCATGGCCCGCCAGCAGCCTCCAGCCCCTGCGAACGGCCCCAAGGGGCGTCAGGTCGCCGGCCACGATCCAGCAGGCCAAAAACAGCTGGCTGAGGATCAAGGCCCCGCAGGCCAACGAGGCGAGGACGACGGCCGCCGGTGCCAGGGCAGGGAGCACCAGTAGAAGGACCGACCAGACGCCAAAGCCGCTCAACAGGATCAGGCTGACCAGAGCGAGCAGCAGCAGCAGCGCCAGGCTGAGGTTCCAGTGGCAACGTCCGTGCCAACGAAACAAGCTGGCGGTGCGGGGCGCGTCACCGCTTGCCAGCTGAAGGCCCGCTCGGGTGAAGCCATCGATCATCCAGAGCAGGCTGCCGCCGTAGAGCGCGAGTCCCAAAAGGTGGGCTGCGGTGTTCAGCACGGCACTGCCGCGGTTCTCCGCGCTGGCGAACAGGAGCCAGCCAAGGAGGTGCAGGCCGCCACTGCAGGCGCTGAACAACAGCACCGGTCCCGGATGTCGCCGCAGTTGACGCAGGCTGGACTGCAGCGCTCGCCAGGGCGCCAGCAAACGAGTCTTCAAAGGGGACCCAGCAGGCTGAGCAAACGCTCGGCGCTGGCCTCGGGAACCGGCAGGATCGAGAGGCGGTTGCCTTGGCGCACCACAGGCAGTTCTTCGACGCTGAACTGTTCCCTCAGCGCATCAAGACTGAGGAGTTCAGCAAAGGTGCCTAGATAACGCAGCCTGGCGCAGTCCCATCGGGGCGCATCCGGTTTGGATTTGGGGTCGAAGTACTTGTTGCTGGGATCAAATTGACTGGGATCGGTGATGCCCGTTTCGATCACTTCCATCATCCCGACGATGCCGGGGGGCTTGGCATTGGAGTGATAGAAAAAAGCCCGGTCACCAGGCTGCATGGAGCGCATGAAGTTACGCGCCTGGTAGTTACGAATGCCATCCCAGAGGGTGGTGCCTTCCTGCTGAAGATGCTGGATCCCGTAGACATCGGGTTCGCTCTTCATCAGCCAGTAGGCCATGGCCACCATCAGCAATGGCGGCGAGTTTAAAGCGCTTGACTAGACAGCCTGGAGGCTCTGGACGAGGGTGCGGAAGTGTTCGCCGCGAGCCTCAAAATCGCTGTACTGATCAAAGCTGGCGCAGGCAGGGGAGAGCAACACGGCTCGACAGCTCAACTGCTGAGCCAGGTTCTGCGCTTCAGCCACCGCCGCGGAGAGGTCCCCATGGCGTTCCACCACACCGGGGAAGCCAGCGAGCTCAAGCATCTGCCCAAACTCAGTTTGTGCGGCGCCAAACAAAACAACCGCGGCGGCCTTCTTGGTGAGGGCCTCGATCCAGCCGCTGGCATCCCCCTGTTTGGATTCCCCGCCCGCCAGCACCACCAAGGGCCCTTCCATGGCATTGAGGGCTACTTCAGCGGCGTCGTAATTGGTGGCCTTGCTGTCGTTCACCCAGCGGATGCCTTGGAGCTCGCGAATCAGTTCCAGGCGATGGGGAACCCCTGGGAACGCGCGCAGAGCCGCCTCCATGCAAGGGCCGCTGAGGCCCAGTTCCAGACAGGCGGCCACGGCCATCAGCATGTTTTGCCGGTTGTGGGCGCCGGGCATGGCGAGGGCCGAGGCATCCAGCACGGCCCCCTCGGCTTGCATCACCTGGCCGGCCTCAATCCAGAGCCAAGGTGTGATGCCCTGGCTGCGGGCCTGGCTGCCATCGGTCGCCGTGATCCAGCGGGCCTCATCCCAGCTGGCGGCGCGGCTCGCCAAATCGGGATCATCCGCGTTCAAGATCCGCACCCTGGAGCGCTCCAGCAAGCTGCGCTTGATGGCCCGGTAGTTCTCCAGAGTTCCGTGGCGCTCCAGATGGTCAGGGGTGAGCGTGGTCCAGATGCCGACCTGCGGTGCCAGGGCAGGGGCGGATTCGATTTGATAACTGCTGAGTTCCACCACCATCCAGGCCGGCAGGTCCTGCAGCCGTTCCAGGGTCAGTTCGGCGGCGGAGTGCCCGACGTTGCCGCACATCGGCGCATCGAGCCCTGCGGCTTTGAGCAGGTGAGCCACCAGATGGGTGACGGTGGTTTTGCCGTTGGTGCCCGTGATGCCAATCCAGGGAACCGGCCGGCTGGCCTCCCAGGCCGTGGTGATCTCGCCATCGGTCCGGATCCCCTGCCGGCGGAGCGCGGTGAGGGTGGGGTGGTCCCAGCGAATGCCTGGGCTCACGATCACGCGCTCAGGGGTCCCCTGCAGATCCTCAAAACTGCTGAGTTCGAGCGGGCGCTCCAACAGCACGGAGATTCCCTCCTGCCGCAGCAGATTGGCTTTGCGTTGATGCTCGGCGCTGTTGCCGCTATCGAGCACCACGACGGCGTGGCCGCGTTGGTTCAGGAGACGCGCTGCCCCCAGGCCTGAACGACCTAAACCCAGGACCACGGTCTGCGCCGAACGAGGCGCGCTCTGATCGGCCGTCATCGCACGCGGAGTGGGCGGTTTGACCCTTAGGGAAGTGGGCGATACTGGAATCGAACCAGTGACTCCTACCGTGTCAAGGTAGTGCTCTACCTCTGAGCTAATCGCCCTCAGAAGCCTTTCGGCCTAGGGAACTTAGCAGCCGGGTTTCTCAGCGACGTTCCATCACCAGGCGCCAGCGGTCTCGCTTGGTGGGCTGGATGTCCTGAATCTCCAATTCCCCCCTCCCCTCCAGTCGGATCCGATCCCCCCGCTGCAGCTCTCGGCTCGGGCTGGTGATCACGGTCCAGTTCACCCGCACGGCGCCAGCGCGGATCAGTTCCGCCATGCGGTTGCGGGAGATCCCCAGTCCGGCGGAACCGACCGCATCCAGCCGCAAGGAGGCTTCGACGCTGGAGAGTTGCTTGGGGGTGCGGCTGGCGGGCAGCTGCAGCTGCTCCAGGGCCACCAGCTCGGCCTGCACCTCCACGCTGCGGATCAGGGCGCTTCGCCCCTGCCAACGCTCCGCGTCCTCACTGCGGATGATCAGCTGAGCGCCACGATCGCCGCGCATCCAGATGTCCCCGAGGCTGTTGGCCTCGGCGCCGGCAGCGATCAACCCCCGCTGAACGTCGGAGGGGTCGGCGGGATCAAACAAAAAATTGCCGTGGAGGACCAGGCCCATCAGGGGCGCCGGGGTCTCAGGGTCGCTGCCGGTTTGGTCGCTCCCAGCTTGATCGCTGCGTTGCAAGAGGAGGCGCCGCCGCTCGGCCTGGGGCCAACCGCCCTCGCTGTGAAGTGTGATCTCACTGAGAGCCGCGAGCAGCCGCTCGACCTCCTCGCGGCCATCGGCGGCCACAAAGTCTGTCCAGACCGGTTCCCAGGTGCGCAGGGCCTGCTCGGCTCGATCGAGCACCTGGCTCAGGACATCGGGGTGCTGGCACCCCTGCAGCAATTGCGCGCGCGGCAGCATCGGTTCCGTCAGCTCTCGTTGAGGCGCACCACGCTCTGGGGCTTGGCCTCCTGCAGGCGGGTCCAGGGAATCTCCACGCCGGTGGCTGTTTCCACCAGCAGCAGCCAGTTGCCCTCTTCGAGGCGGTTGCGCAGGGCCCGCACCCGATCGTCCACTTCGGAGCTCACGCTGGCGGCTGCCGCATAGCTGCCCATCAGGCCAGAGCCCAGGCCCAGTACCCCACCGATCAGATGGGAGCCGATGGGTCCCGCGAAGGCGAAGGTGTCGAGGTCCGTGATGTAGGTGAAGGTCAGGCCTGCAAAGAAGCCGAAGGGCATCAACCAGGTGGCCATCCCCCGCTGGCGGCGGCGCCGCGTCAGGGCGGGATTCAATTCATCAACAGCCGACATGTCCGTTTCCGAGGCACCGATGGCCACCAAGCGGACCGGTGCGGGCGTTAAGGCGGCGAGTTGATCGCGCAGCCGATGCAACTGCTTGCGCCCAGAGAGCACCACCACCACGCTGCTGCCCACGAGGACCCCTGCAAGACCGCACGATTCTCCATGCTTCGGCGGGGCCATTGAGGGCCCCTCTCTACACTTCACCTCCGGCCGCCCCCACCCCGCCGGGTCATGACGAAGGTTCTGGTTTCTGATCCCATTGATCAAGTAGGGATCGACATCCTGTCCCAAGTGGCCCAGGTCGATGTCCGCACCGGTTTACCGGCTGAGCAGCTCAAGGAGATCATCGGCGAGTACGACGCTCTGATGATTCGCTCCGGCACCACGGTGACGGCAGACATCATCGAGGCGGCCACCAAGCTGCGCATCATCGGCCGTGCCGGCGTTGGCGTGGACAACGTGGATGTCCCGGCTGCCACCAAGCGGGGCGTCATCGTCGTCAACTCCCCTGAGGGCAACACCATCGCCGCGGCTGAGCATGCCCTGGCGCTGATGCTGTCGCTCTCGCGCCATGTGCCCCACGCCCACGTGAGCACCATGGCCGGCGGTTGGGATCGCAAGAAATACGTCGGCAACGAGCTCTACAAGAAGAAGCTTGGTGTGGTCGGTCTGGGCAAGATCGGCTCCCATGTCGCCCGCGTGGCCAAGGCCATGGGCATGGATGTCATGGCCTACGACCCCTTCGTCTCGGCCGAGCGTGCCCAGCAGATGCAGGTGCGTTTGATGGAGTTGCCGGCGCTCTTCGCCGAAGCCGACTACGTCAGCCTGCACCTGCCGCGGACACCGGAGACCGAAAACCTGGTGAACGCCGAGCTGCTGCGCACCATGAAGTCCACCGCGCGCATCGTGAACTGCGCCCGTGGCGGGATCATCGACGAGAAGGCCCTTGCTGAGGCCGTGGAGAACGGCGTGATTGCCGGCGCTGCCCTCGACGTCTATGCCAAAGAGCCTCTCGAGGCCGATTCAGCCCTGCGCAGCGTCAGCGAGCGTCTGATCCTCACTCCCCACCTGGGAGCCTCCACCGAAGAGGCCCAGGAAAACGTGGCCGTCGATGTGGCCGAACAGATCCGGGATGTGCTCCTGGGCCTGCCCGCCCGCAGTGCGGTGAACATCCCCGGTCTCAATGCCGAGGTGATGGAGCAGCTCAAGCCCCATCTCCAATTGGCCGAAACCCTGGGCCAACTGCTGGGTCAGCTTGCCGGCGGTCAGATCAGCGAGCTTGAGGTGCGTCTCCAGGGCGAATTCGCCAGCCACCCGGCTCAGCCGCTCGTGATCGCCTCCCTGAAGGGCCTGCTTTCCACTGCCCTGGGCGACTCCATCAACTTCGTGAACGCAGGGCTGGAAGCCAAGGAGCGCGGCATCCACGTCCTCGAGGTCAAGGACGATGCGGCCCGTGACTTCGCGGGTGGTTCGCTGCAGCTGAGCGCCAAGGGTGCCAAGGGCAGCCATGCGGTGACCGGCACGGTGTTCGGTGACGGTGAGCTGCGGGTCACCACCATCGACGAGTTCCCGGTGAACGTCTCCCCCAGCAAGCACATGCTGTTCACCCGTCACCGGGACATGCCCGGCATCATCGGCAACTTGGGCTCGGTGCTCGGGGAGCACAACGTCAACATCGCCTCCATGCAAGTGGGTCGCCGCATCGTTCGCGGTGATGCCGTGATGGTGCTGAGCCTGGATGACCCTCTCCCCGCCAGCCTCCTGGCCACCATCCACCAGATCAACGGCATCCAGGAAGCACACCCGGTCACCCTCTGAGGGCGGAGAGGCATCGCGATGACGCTGGCCTGGTGGCGACTTGAACTCCTCTCGCTCCCGGAGCTTGAGGAGTCGCTGATCTGGAAGCTCAATGCCCTGGGTATTCCCCGGGTGGCGGTGCGCCATCGCCCAGAGCAGCCTGAGCAACGGCAGCTGGTGGCCTGGCTACCAGCCTCCGATTGGCCCGACTCCGAGCGCCGCCAACTGGAGCAAGCCCTCGCACCGCTGGCGGACACCTTTGGGCTCAGCCTTCCTCCCATCGCCTGGGAGCAGCAGGACGATGAGGACTGGAGCCTCAGTTGGAAGCAGCACTGGGAGGCGGATCCGGTGGGCCAGCGCCTGCTGATCCTGCCGGCCTGGTTGGACCTGCCGCCGGAACATGCCGATCGCCTGGTGATTCGCATGGACCCCGGCAGTGCCTTTGGCACTGGCAGTCATCCCACCACCCGCCTCTGTCTGGAGGCGATCGAAGCGTTGGCTGAAGACCATGGCGGTTCAGCCAAGCCCGATCTGGGGCCGATTCGCGTGGCCGATCTGGGCTGCGGGAGCGGCATCCTCGGCATCGCGGCTCTTTTGCAGGGGGCCAGCAGCGTGGCCGCAGCAGATACCGATTCTCTGGCGGTCCGGGCCACCCGCGACAACGCGGTGGTGAGTGGCTTTGCCGATCGCCTCAGCGTGGAGCTGGGTTCAGTGGAGCGCTTGGCGGAACTGCTGGAGGGCCGGCCGGCGGATCTGTTGCTCTGCAACATCCTGGCGCCGGTGATCGAGGCCCTCTGTCCGGCCTTTGAGACGGTCCTCGCCCCTGATGGCCTGGGATTGCTCAGCGGTCTCCTGGTGGATCAGGCGCCGCGGCTGCAGCAGGCCTTGGCGGAGCAGGGATGGAGCGCTGAGCTCAGCGCACAGCAGAGCCAGTGGGGCTTGATGACGATTAGGCGGGCCTGAGCAAAATCCGTCAAGCCCCGCTGTTGCATAAGTCACGCTGATCTGTGCCCCGCTGTCCCATTGGCCTTCGCGGCCAGATGGCCACAGAACCCCTGGATCAGCCCTCGTCGGATGTAGGAAGGGTCCGTCCTACGGGCCCGGGAACTTTCCCAGGAGCCTGTGAGCCCCAATCCCTTCCATGGCTTCCTACAAGGTCACCCTCATCAGCGAGGCAGAGGGCCTCAACAAGACCATCGAGGTTCCCGACGACCAGTACATCCTCGACGCCGCTGAAGAGCAGGGCATCGACCTCCCCTACTCCTGCCGTGCTGGTGCTTGCAGCACCTGCGCCGGCAAGATCACCGCTGGCACCGTTGACCAGTCCGACCAGAGCTTCCTGGACGACGACCAGATCGAAGCTGGCTTCGTGCTGACCTGCGTGGCTTACCCCACCAGCGACTGCACCATCAAGACCCACGCTGAAGAAGAGCTGTACTGAGCTCCTCTGCGGGGCGTGCCCGTTCACGCCCCGTCTGCATCAGACTCCCAACCACCCCTCGGGGTGGTTTTTTTGTCGTCAGACTTCCCCCGCGTTCCCCTGTGCCTGCCGTCGCCTCCGCATCGGTTTCCGCGCCAGCTCAGGTCGACGCTGTGTACGCGTCGGGCAGTGAGCACACCAGCCCCGGAGCGCAGTACAGCTTTCGGGTCCTTGGGCCCTGCTGCCGCCTCTTTGACCGCGAGGAACTCCCCTGGCCCTGCTGTCGCCTGGCCTGGCGCAGCAAGGAGCCCAGCTGGCGGCGCGTGGGCCGTCGTTTTGTGGCTGATCTGGCCTCCCGCCGCTGCCCGTCCTATGCGGTCGAATTGCTCCAGCCTGGGTCCAGGCCCACGGTGACCGTGCTGACGCTCTTCTCCCTGCGCCTCAGCGGGCCGCTGCAGGAGTGGTGGTACAGCAAGCAGCCCACCTCCTTTGATCCGGCCAACCAAAGGCCTCCTGGGCCTGAGGCCTGAGCGGCTTTCAGTGCAACAAAAAAGCCCCGCCGGGGAGGCGGGGCTTGAGAGAGATCTCTGGGGAGCTTGATCAGAAGTAGATCTTGCCGCCGCCCCACTGGGGACCTTGCACTTTGGGTGCGGTGAGGATGAAGCCGGCCATGAGGCGCAGGTCGTCGTCGCTCAGGTCGCGCATCTTCACGAAGACGTCGCTGCTGCGGATGCTGGGGTGCACGTCGGCAATGCTGTATTCGCCGTCGTAGCTGGTGGGATCCTTCATGTAATCCACCAGGGCGTCGACGTTGTCGCGAGCCGGGCTGGCCAGAGCGAGGGTCTCAGGATCGAGGCCCACGTTGTGGTTGGTCTTGGTGATGCCACCGGCGTGGCACTCGCCGCAGCTGTTGTTGAAGATCTTGCGGCCGGCTTTGATCTCCTGCTCACTGAAGGTCACCGTGGTGCCGCTGGCGTCGGCGGGAACGGTGAGTTGCTCAGTGGTCCACTGGGCTGCCTGGACAGGGCCGGCAAGACCCACCAGCAGGGCAAGCGGGAGGAGCATCAGCCGGGCCAGAGACCGGAGTGCAGAGGAGAAGGAAGAGGCCATCGAAAAAGCCGGCAATGTGGCGTTTAGAACGCGCCAGAGCTCTTGTATCACGGCCGATGGGCCTGCTGGTTGGCCTGGCGCCAGGCACTCACGAACTGTTGCAGCCTCAGGCCTCTGCGGCAGCGACCTCGACGCTGAGGAAGTCCTTCGCCAGCTCGGTGTTGGGGAAGATCGCGCGCGCTTCTTCCAGGAGATCGTCCGGGGTCACGGGATTGCCGGGCATGTAGCGCGGGCTCAGGTGGGTGAGCATCAGCTGCTTGACCCCCGCGGCCAGGGCGGTTTGGGCGGCCATGGTGCTGGTGGAGTGCTGGCGGGCAAAGGCCATCTCGGCCTCGGCGTGGGCAAAGGTGCTCTCGTGGATCAGCAGGTCCGCTCCCTGGGCCAGCTCAACCGCGGCCTCACTGAAGACGGTGTCGGTGCAATAGACGACGCTGCAACCCGGGCGCTCCGGTCCGCAGAGGCTGGCTCCGTTGATGATCCGGCCGTCCTCGAGCACCACCTCACGGCCGGCCTTCAGCTCGGCGTAGATCGGCCCCGGCGGGATGCCCAGGGCTTGGGCCTGGGCCACGTCAAAACGACCGGCCCGGGGCTTTTGCTCGACCCGGTAGGCGTAGGCGGGAACCCGGTGGGTCAGCAGGGTGCAGCGCACGCTGATGTCGTCGTCCTCGAGCAGGACCGCTCCGCTGCTCGCAGCCTCTTTGACCCGGTGGGTCCGCAGGGGATAGCTGATGCGCATGGAGGAGGTCCGCATCACGCCTTCGAGGTAATCCCGTAGCGGATCGGGGCCGTAGAGGTCGATGCCATCGCAGCTGCCGGCGAGGCCCAGGCTGGCCAGGAGGCCCGGTAGCCCAAAGATGTGGTCGCCATGCATGTGCGTGACGAAGATCCGGCTCAGCTGGCTGACCCGCAGGTCGCTGCGCAGAAACTGATGCTGGGTGCCCTCCCCGCAGTCGAACAGCCAGAGATCCGAGCGCTGGGGCAGCCGCAGCGCCACGGCAGAGACATTGCGGGCGCGGGTGGGGACCCCTGAACTGGTGCCGAGGAATGTGACCTGCACGGTCGGTGCGCTCCCCGCGCTCACTGGAGAGATCGTGCCACGGCGGGGCTGGTCAGGCCCGGAAGGGCTCGTCACAATGGCCTGCCTCCTGCGATCTCATGCGCCGCCACCTGCCTGCCTTCAGCGCGTTGGCCCTGGCCTTGGCCATGCCTCTGCCCGTGGCCGCGGAAGTGCGGGTGCTGGCGCGCCAGCAGGAGCCCTGGCTGCGGATCTTGCTGCTGGAGGCGCCCAGCGTTCGCATTCGCCCCTCCGAGCAGGCCCAGGGGATGCGGGTGCTCGATGCCCAGGGCCTTCAGCTCGGCTTGGAGCCCCCGGGCAGTCAGCTGGCGCTGGATGCGACCAGCCAACAGCGGGAGCTGTGGCTGGAGGCCGTGCCTGCCCCGAATGGGGAGGACCCTGGCCTCTGGCTGGGCTCCCGCCGCTTCCGTGGACGCCTGCAGCTGCGCCCGCTGGGGAACCAGCTCCAGGTGGTGAACCATGTGCCACTGGAGACCTATCTGCCCAGCGTGGTGGGTAGTGAAATGCCCGCCAGTTGGCCGGAGGCGGCGTTGAAGGCGCAGGCCGTCGCAGCGCGGACCTACGCGCTCAAAGCCCGCAAGCCTGCGTCCCCCTATGACGTCAAGGCAACGGTGGCCAGCCAGGTCTACAAGGGCGTGGAGGCGGAGACGCCGAGCACCTGGGGGGCTGTGAATGCCACCCGCGGCATGGTGCTGACCTTTGGCAACGCCCTGATTGATGCGGTCTTCCACAGCAGCAGTGGCGGCGCCACCGAGAGCAGCGGAGATCTCTGGAGCCGGCAGCTGCCCTACCTAGTGAGCGTGCCTGATTTCGATCAGGCTTCTCCGGTGCATCTGTGGCGGCAACCCCTCGATCAGGCTTTGCTGCAGCGGGCTTTTCCCGAGCTCGATCGGGTGTTGGCCATCAAGGTCGTCGCGACGACCCCCTCGGGCCGCGTCCGCCAGGCGCGGGTGGTGGGCTCGGCGTCGGAGCTGCTGCTGAGCGGGGCCCAGCTGCGCAGTCGCCTGGGCCTGCGCAGCACCTGGGTGCGCTTTGAACTGGAGCCGCGCCTGCTCAGCGCGCTCCCATCCCATGGGCAGTTGGGTTGGCCGGCCGCCCCGCCGCCGCTGCCGGCTTTCAGCCTGCCCCCGGCCCAGGACATTTCAGCTGAGGTAGTGCAGCTGGTGGCCGTCGGCCGCGGCTACGGCCATGGCATTGGAATGAGTCAGTGGGGAGCTCTGGCCATGGCCCAGAGGGGCGAGAGCTATGAGCAGATCCTGCGGCACTACTACCGCGGTGCCCAGTTGCAGCCCTATGGGGCCCTGGCGCAAACCCCTGCACCTCGGCCAGGCTCTGGGCAGGACGCACTGCAGGCCCTGGCGCCATCCCCTTGACTGGTTCTCGCTCCTTGGCCCAGCCACCGCTTCGGGTGGAGGCGGACGCCTTGGCCGTGGCAGATCAGGTGGCGATGCGCCTGCAGGCGGCGTTGGCCCAGGGGGCCACCTTGGGTTTGGCCACCGGCCGCACGATGGAGCCTGTCTATCGGGCCTTGGTGCAGAGGCTGCAGGCCCTGCCTGAGACGGATTGCCTGGGGCTTTTGGCGAGCTGGTGCAGCTTCAATCTCGATGAGTACGTGGGCCTGGGGCCCAAGGATCCAGGCTCGTTTGCGGCTTTTATGCGGCGTCATCTGGCCTTGCCGCTGCGGCTTCCCTCAGAGCGTCTGCAGTTACCCGATGGCCTGGCAGGCGATCCTCAGGCGGAAGCGCTGCGCTACGCCCAGGCCCTGCGGGCGGCGGGCGGGATTGACCTGCAACTGCTTGGTTTGGGCCGCAACGGCCATGTGGGCTTTAACGAACCGCCCTGCTTACCGGAGGCACCCTGTCGCTGCTTGGCGCTGAGCAGCAGCACCCGTCAGCAGAACGCGGGGGCCTTTGGTGGCGATCCCCAGGCGGTGCCGCCCCAGGCGATCACCTTGGGTCTGGCGGAGATCCTCTCGGCCCGCCAGCTGCTGCTGGTGGTCACCGGCGCTGAGAAGGCGGAGATCCTGCGGCGCAGCCTGCAGGAGCCCCCCTGCCCAGAGGTGCCGGCCAGTTGGCTGCAAGGGCACCCGGGCTTGGAGGTGATCGCCGATCGAGGAGCCGCGGCGGCGCTGCAGCTCAGCTGAGAGCGGCTTCCATCAGGGCCTCATCGGCTTCGAGGTTGGAGGTCACGCTGCGCACGTCATCGAGCTCTTCCAGGGCATCGAGCAACTTCAGGCAGCTCAAGAGGGTGGCTGGATCCTCCAGTTGGCACGGGGTGCCTGCAATCCAGCGGTGTTCCCAACTCGAGACGGGGAGCCCCAGGCTGCGCAGGCCGTCCTGCAGGGCCTCGAGCGCCTCGAAAGCAGCCAAGACCTCGGCCCCTTCGGGATCAAGGCTGTAGCTCAGGGCTGCGGGACCGCCCTGTTCCTCCAGTTGGAGCAACTGCTCCAGCAGCACCTCCTCCTGGAGTCCCTCCTGCTCAAGGCGCACCACACTGCGGTGCTCGAAGAGATAGCCCACACAGCCGGTCTCCCCCAGGTTGCCCCCGTTCTTGCTGAAGGCGAGGCGGATCTCGGCGGCGGCGCGATTGCGGTTATCGGTCAGGGATTCGATCAAGACGGCGACACCACCGGGGCCATAGCCCTCGTAGCGGACCTCCTCGAAGGCATCGGCTCCCTGTCCCCCCTGGCCGGATCCCTTGGCGATGGCGCGCTCGATGTTGGCGTTCGGCACCCGGGCCGCTTTGGCCTTCTCAATGGCGGTGCGCAGTTGGAAATTTCCCGCCGGATCAGCCCCGGCCCTGGCGGCCACCATGATTTCGCGCCCCAGCCGGGTGAAGACGGCACCGCGCTTGGCATCCACCACCGCCTTGGTGCGCTTGATCTGGGCCCATCGGCTGTGGCCGGCCATCTGGCTAGAGAGAC
>JBMSIW010000002.1:0-61245 GCA_049418265.1 Vulcanococcus sp. | reverse complement strand
ATATGGAGCTGGTGCACGCCCAGGAAACCCGGCGGATCCTCGATCGCCTGGTGGGCTACACCCTCTCGCCGCTGCTCTGGAAGAAGGTGGCCTGGGGCCTCAGTGCCGGTCGGGTGCAGTCGGTCGCGGTGCGCCTGCTGGTGCAGCGGGAGCGGGCACGGCGGGCCTTCAAGAGCGGCAGCTATTGGGATCTCAAAGCCCAGTTGCTGCAGGGCAGCTCCGGCTTCGACGCCAAGCTCACGCAGCTCAAAGGGGAGCGCATCGCCGGCGGCTCGGACTTTGACGAGAGCACCGGTGCCCTCAAATCGGGCAGCAAGGTGCGGCTGCTGAGTGAAGCGGAAGCCCGTTCGTTGCGCGAAACGGTGCTCAGCGCCCCCTGGCGCGTGGCGGCGGTGGAGGAGAAGCCCACCACGCGCAAGCCGGTGGCTCCCTTCACCACCAGCACCCTGCAGCAGGAGGCCAACCGCAAGCTGCGTCTGTCCGCGCGCGAAACGATGCGCACGGCCCAGGGCCTCTACGAGCGCGGCTTCATCACCTACATGCGCACCGACTCGGTGCACCTCAGCGATCAGGCGATCAATGCGGCCCGCAACTGCGTGGCCGACAAGTACGGCAAGGAGTATCTGAGCCCCTCGGCGCGGCAGTTCTCCACCAAGGCTCGCAATGCCCAGGAAGCCCACGAAGCGATTCGCCCCGCTGGTGAAAGCTTCCGTGATCCCTCGGCCACGGGTCTCGATGGCCGCGATCTGGCCCTGTACGAGCTGATCTGGAAGCGCACCGTGGCCTCCCAGATGGCCGAGGCCCGGCTCACCATGCTCAGCGTTGAGCTGGATGTGGACGGGGGCAGCCTGGGGCCAGCGACCTTCCGTGCCAACGGCAAGCGCATCGACTTCCCTGGTTTCTTCCGCGCCTATGTGGAGGGCAGCGATGACCCGGATGCCGCCCTTGAGGGACAGGAGGTCCTGCTGCCGTCTCTGAAAACCGGCGACAGCCCCAGCTGCAAAGAGGTGGAGGCCCTGGGCCACCAGACCCAGCCCCCGGCCCGTTACAGCGAAGCGGCCCTGGTGAAGATGCTGGAGAAGGAGGGCATCGGCCGCCCCTCCACCTACGCCTCGATCATCGGCACGATCGTGGACCGCGGCTACGCCACCCTCCAGAACAACGCCCTCACTCCCAGCTTCACGGCCTTTGCGGTGACAGCTCTGCTCGAGGAGCACTTCCCCGATCTGGTGGACACGAGTTTCACCGCTCGCATGGAGGGGACCCTCGACGAGATCTCCACCGGCAAAGTCCAGTGGTTGCCCTACCTCGAGAGCTTCTACAAGGGCGATCAGGGTCTTGAAACCCAGGTGCAGCAGCGGGAGGGCGATATCGATCCCACGGCCTCGCGCACGATTGAGCTGGAAGGTCTTCCCTGTGTGGTGCGCATTGGACGCTTCGGGGCCTATCTCGAAACCAAGCGCGTGGCGGACGACGGCAGCGAGGAGCTGCTCAAGGCCACGCTGCCCAACGAGATCACCCCGGCCGATCTCGATGCCGACAAAGCTGAGCTGATCCTCAAGCAGAAGGCTGAGGGCCCCGAATCCCTGGGTGAAGACCCGGAGACCGGGGATCTGGTTTATCTGCTGTTTGGCCAATACGGGCCCTACGTGCAGCGCGGCCAGGTCAGCGACGAGAACCCCAAGCCCAAGCGCGCCTCCCTGCCGAAGGGCACCAAGCCCGAGGATCTCACCCTTGAAGATGCCCTGGGTCTGCTGCGCTTGCCGCGCCATCTCGGCGAACACCCCGAGGGCGGCAAGATCGAGGCTGGTCTTGGCCGCTTTGGCCCCTACGTGGTGCACCACAAGGGGAAAGGCGAGAAGGACTACCGCTCCCTCAAGGCCGAGGACGACGTGCTCATGGTGGGGCTATCGCGGGCAGTGGAGCTGCTGGCTCAGCCCAAGCGCGGCCGCGGCGGCCGCACCGCCCTCAAGGATCTCGGTACCCCCGAGGGCGCTGATGAGGCGATCCAGCTGTTCGATGGCCCCTACGGCCTCTACGTGAAGCAGGGCAAGGTGAATGCCTCCCTGCCGGAGGGCACCACGGCTGACACGATCACCCTGGAGCAGGCGGTGGAGCTGCTGGCGGCCAAGGCGGCGGCCGGCAAGGGCAAGGGCCGCAAGGGCGCTGGTACTGCCGCCAAGAAGCCTGCTGCTGCCAAGAAGCCGGCGGCCAAGAAGGCTCCGGCTACCACCAAGACGGGGCGGCTCCGCGCCAGTGCTGTTCGGATCATCAAGGCGGCCGATAGCTGATGGCGCAGCGGCGCGTGCTGGGGGCATTAGCCCTTGCTTCTCTGCTGACGGGGTGCTCAGGCACCCCGTTTGGCGATCAACTGTCCCGCAGTTTTTCGGAGCCGCCGCCGGTCGCACCGGCGAAGCCCCCGGCAGAACCTGAGAAAGCCCAGCCCAAGCCCAAAACAGAGCTCAAACCGGTTCAGAAGCCCTCGGCCCCCGCTGCCAAGCCGAAGCAGGCGGCCCCTCCGGCAACCCCGGCTCCGTATCGCGTCACGATCAAGCTCCCCTCCGCTGATCCCTCGGCCCCAGCCGAGGTGTTGACCCAGGCACTGCGGGCTGCGGGACTCTCCTTTGAGGTGGAGTCCATTGAGCGGGTTCCCAATGGTGCGGAAGCGCCGGCTGCTCCGATACGCACCCCGGCCCCAGCGCCCCGCTGAGTGCGATGAGCGTCACCCGCCGCCAGGCCCGTCAACTCACCGATACGGCCTACCTGGCGGCGGCCACCGCGCTGCTCTGGGTTGGCCTCTACTACCTCCCGGTGGGTGGTGCCTTATTCCGCTTGGCCTTGCCCCTGCCGCTGGCCCTGCTGCAGCTCCGCCACAACGGCCGCTGCGCCATCGAGGGCGTCACCGTGACGGCGCTCTTGCTGGTGGCGCTGATGGGGCCGATCCGTGGCCCCCTGGTGCTCTTCCCCTACGGGTTTTTGGCCCTCTGGCTCGGCTGGTGTTGGCGCCGCCGGCTGAGTTGGTGGATCAGCTGGAGTCTGGGTGTGCTGATCGGCAGCGTTGGATTTTTGGTGCGGGTGGCGGTGCTGTCTGTGTTGCTTGGGGAGAACCTCTGGGTGCTGATCACCTCGGCGGCGGCGCAGGTTTTGGATCGACTCTTTGAACTGCTTCAGCTCGGCGGTGCCCCGGATCTGCCCCAGGTGCAGCTGATGGCTTTGGCCTTGGTGTTGCTGCAGAACCTGATCTACCTCCTGGCCCTTCATGCGGTGGCGCTCTGGATCTTCCCGAGGCTGCGCAGCCCCATCAGCGAGCCCCCTGCGCTGTTGAAACCGCTGCTGGCCATCGATCCGCTTTGAGTGCGGCTGAGCCTCTGCTGCCTCTGAGTGGCGCCCCGGTCGCGGCGGAGCGCTGGTGTCAGCGCCTGGCGGCAGAGGCGTCTCAAACCCGCGTGCTGCTGTTGCTGGGAGGCACCGAGACGGCCGCTGTTCCTGGGATCTCGGCGGCTGGGGCCACCCCTGAATCCCGCCGCTACACGGCCGCGGCGGATGCGGAATACCTGCTGCGCGGTCCCCACCACAGTCCGCAGGTTCCCCTGCCGGAGCTCCCGGCTGGGGTAAGTCCGGCGGTGATCGCTCGGGCGGTGGTGGAGGGGTTGGCGCTGGAGCCCTGGTTGGTGGATCTGGGGGTGCCGGTGCCACCGGCGGTGCCCCACCTGAGCCTGGGCCAGCGTCCCGCCCGCTGCCTCAGCACGGGGCAGGCCCTCGGTCTGGAGCGGACCCGTCAGTTGTGGCAATTGGGGCGTCGCTGGGGCGAGCGGCTGGCTCGCAGCGGCCAACCAATCCTGTTGGCGGAGTGTGTCCCGGGCGGAACCACCACAGCCCTGGCGGTCCTGGAAGGATTGGGAATCCGCGCCGCAGGTCTTGTGAGCGGCAGCCAGCGTCAGCCCGATCATCAGCTCAAGGCGCGTCTGGTCGCCCAAGGATTGGAGGCGGCCGGGCTCCAAGGTTCTGCGGAGCCAGAGCGGGTGCTGGCGGCCCTTGGGGATCCGATGCAGCCCCTGGCGGCTGGGCTGGTCCAGGCCGCGGCGCAGGCGGGGACGCCACTGCTGTTGGCGGGAGGCAGCCAGATGGCGGCGGTTCTGGCCGTGGCGCTGGCGGCGACGGAACCCAGCCGAAGACCCGAGCTCGCGGCCCAGGCTGCGGTGGTCACCACGGCCTGGCTGGCCCAGGAGAGGAGCAGCAACCTGTCGGCCTTGTTGGCGCGTTTGGGTGAGCGCTGGGGGGTGGAGCCCTTGGGCTTTGCCGCCGCCCTGCGCTTCTCTGGCAGCAGCAGCCCAGAGCTTCAGGCCTATGAGCAGGGCTTTGTGAAGGAGGGGGTCGGAGCCGGAGGACTGGCGGCGCTGTGGCAGCTCAGTGGCCGTGGTTGCTCGGATCTGGTCCAGGCCTGCGAGCAGGCCTGCCACGTCCTCCGGCAGACCTAGGGTCTGGGCACCTGCCTGATGCTGTGACCAGCCGGCGCCATCTTCTGCAGCTGTTGGCTTCGGCCGGAGGTCTGATGGCTGCAGGCGGCTGCCGTTCCTCGGCCCCCGCCGCCTCCACCCTGCTGGCAGTGAAGGGACAACTGCCGAAGGCCTGGCTCAAGCAGTTGCCCAGTCCCTGGCAGCCCAAGCTGCTGGAGGAGCCTCAGCAGCTCTTGAACCTGGTGGAGCAAGGAACGCTGGAGCCTGGGCTGCTGGCCCTGGGGGATGGCTGGGCGCAGCAGCTGGATCACGCTCGCCTGAAGCCCCTGGAGGCTGACGCCCTACTGGCGCAACTCGCGCCCTTGGCGGCGGCCCCCAGTCGTCTGTTTGCACCGCCCGGGTCTGTGCCGGTGGCCTTCCCGTGGGCTTTCGGCACCTGGCTGGTGCTGTTGCGCAGTCGAGCCGACCTCGATCGCCAGCGCAGCCGGGGCTGGGAGCTGTTGCTCGATCCCAGCCTGAAGGGAAGGCTCGTGCTGCCCTCCAGCCCCCGGGTGGTGATCGATCTGGCCCTGCGTCAGCTGGGGCTTGATCCCGCCTCATCCAGTGCCCTCGAGGCCCCTGGGCTGATCGATCAGGTGCGCCGTCTGGCGCAGCAGGCGCTGGCCTTCGATGACAGCCAGGGTCTCAACCTGCTGCTGGCCGCTGAAGCGGACGCGGCGGTGGTTCCCAGTCATCAGGCGATCCCGTTGCTGCAGAAAGATCCACGGCTGACGGCCTTCCTGCCGGAAACGGGGTCGCCGCTCTGGTGGCAGCTCCTGCTCAGGCCTGCGCCCCTGACGCAGGGGCAAGAGCTGCCGCCCTTGCCGCTGGAGTGGTTGCGAGATGGTTTGACGGCTCCCCTGCTGGATCGCCTCTTGGCGGCTGGCTGGGTGCCTCCTCTGCCGAGGGCTCAATTGGAGCCTCTGCTGCGCTCCTGGCCTGAGCGGCTGCGGGGGCTGCTGTTGCCGCCAGAACCCGTTCTCAGCCGTTGCACCAACCTTGTGGTGTTGACGGGGCTTGAGCGCAGACGCTGGCAGGCCATCTGGGATCAGGCGCTGAGCGGCTAACTCCAGAGCTGTTAACCCCAGAGCCGTTAACCCCAGAGCCGACGCCGCGGCGCCGATGCCAGCCGCTGATGGGTGTCAGCCAGGAGATCGGGAATCGGCAGTTGATGGGGACAGCGGGGCAAGCAATCTCCGCAGCGTTCACAGGCGGAGGCATTGCGTTCTTCCCACCAGTGGCCAGCCCGGCCGATCAGGTTGTAGCGCTCCTCCGCAAAGGCGTGCATGCCATGGCCCACATCCAGGTTGCGCAGCCGCAGCAGGGCCGGGATCGGAACACCCATGGGGCAGGGCAGGCAGGCCTGGCATTGATGACAGGCCTCAGCGCCCAGTCGCGCTAAGCCCTGCTGTTGCAGCGTCTCGAGAGCGAGCCTGTGCTCGGGCCCCAGCCACGCTTCTCCGCTGGGATTGAGTGCTGCGGCCAGGGCGAGGTCACTGGCTTGCGCGGCCCCCAGGCTGAGACAGGAGATGCCTTGATCCAGCAGAAACCGGTAAGCCAGCTCGAGCGGGACATAGGGAGCGCAGTCGGCGAGCAAGGTTGCCGGCGGGTCATAGAGGCGCCCGCCCTTATCCGCAGGGGAGATGGCGAGTACCCCCAGCCCGGCCTTCAGAGCGGCCTGGGCTAAGGGAAGGCGCTGTTGGTCAAACCAGTGCAGGTGAAGGCTGCAGAACTGAAAGCGTCCTGAGGCGAGGGCCGCTTCGATCAGGCCGTTCTCGCCGTGGCTGGAGAAGCCCACTTGCCCTACCAACCCCTCGTCCAGAGCCCAGCGCAGCAGCTCGGCACCCGCACCGCGCAACGCCCAGTCGAGATGCTCAGGTCGGTTGAGCCCATGCACCGCCAGGTTGTCCAGGCGCTCGATGCCAAGGCGCTGCAGGATCTGGCGCAGCTGCGCTTGGCCCTCGGCAAGCCCTAAACCTGGCAGCAGTTTGCTGGTGAGCACCAGATCAGCCACCCGCTCGGGCTGCTCCTGGCGCAGCTCAGCCAGGGCTAGCCCCAGGAAGTGCTCGGCTGTGCCGTAGGCGGGGGCCGTCTCAATGTGATTGATCCCCGCTGCAACAGCAGCCCGCAGCACCGCTGCCATCTGCTCGGCACTGCCGGTGGCTCGCATCGTGCCGAGGCAGAAGGGGGAGACGGCCGGGCCGCTCCCAAAGGGCCGACGCTCAGGCAGGGCTGTCCTCCGCATCGTCGTCGATCAGCGCACTGTCGCTCTGGGCTTGATCGATGTGGCGCACCAGTTCTGCCGGGCTAATGCCATCGAGAAAGCGGCGGAAGTCGGCGGCATCTTCCGCGTCCGCTTCAGCATCCACGGGGATAGAAGCGTCGGCCACCACTTCCTCCAGCATCCAGATGCCGCTGTCCGTGCGTACCGCCAGGGCAATGGCATCGCTGGGTCTGGCATCGAGCTCGTGCTCCTGACCATCGGCGCCGCTGAGTTTCAGCACGGCACGGAAGGTGCTGTCCTCGATGGCGTGAATGATGACCCGCTCCAGTTGCAGACCCGCCACCATCAGCAAGTCGGCCATCAGGTCATGGCTGAGGGGGCGTGCCGGGGCCTCCTCGCTGAGGCCCGCCATGATGTTCTGGGCTTGGGCCTGATCGATCCAGATCGGCACTTGCCGGCGGCCGGAGGGATCCCGGAGCAAAACAATCGGGCTGCGGCTTGCTGCATCGAGGGCAATGCCGGCGACCCGCATTTCCACCATGGCTTGCCTGCCGTCCCTGCTGCCCGATTATGGCCAGGGTTGATCGGGCCACCGCATGTTCACAGGGCTGGTGCAGGCCATGGGGCAGCTGCAGCGCAGCAGTGGAGGCGTGCAGCTTCAGATCCCGGCGGATGCGGGCCTGGATCCCGCAGGCCTCGCCCTGGGCGACAGCGTGGCCGTCGATGGGGTCTGCCTCACGGTGACGGCCCGTTCCGCCGCTGGTTTTCAGGCCGATGTGAGCGAGGAGACCCTTGCGCGCACCACCCTCGCCGAGAAGGCGGATCGCCGCGCCTGGGTGAACCTCGAGCCGGCCCTGCGCCTCCAAGATCGCCTGGGCGGCCATTTGGTGAGTGGCCACGTCGATGGCCTGGGATCTGTGGTGGCGATCGATCAGCAGCCAGCCTCCTGGGCTCTGAGGGTGCGCTGGCAGGACCCGGCCTTTGGTCGCTACATCTGTGAGAAGGCCAGCGTGGCCATCGATGGCATCAGTCTCACGGTGGCGGGTTGCAGCGCCGATGGCGCGGAATTTTGGATTGCGGTGATTCCCCACACCTGGGCGAGCACCACCCTGCACCGCCTGCGCAGCGGCGATGCGGTGAATCTGGAGGCCGATCTGTTGGCGAAATACACCGAACGGCTACTGGGAAGCGCCAGGGCAACCTCAAACGTCGCTGATCCCATCAACAGCGCCTGGTTGCAAGAGCACGGCTGGAGCTGACAAGCCCACAAGCCATGCCTACGTTCCGGGGGTTCGTGTTCCCCTGAACACTTCCATGGCTTTTGAGACTTCGGAGCTCGATCTCGGCTCCCTGCGGACGTTCACCATCGCCGAAGGGGTTCTCCTGCTGGTGCTTGGGGTTCTTGCCCTGGTGTTCCCGGTGATCGCCTCCGCCTGGGTGACGGTGGTGGTGGCGCTGGCCTTTTTGGTGGGCGGCATCATCGGCTGGGTCAACAGCCTCAACCGCTCCCGGCGCCTGAGCAAATGGCACTGTTTCTGGCGCCTGGTGGTCTCCACGCTGTTTGTGGTCACCGGTGCCTGGATCATTCAGCAATTCACCCGCGGGGTGGGTGAAGCGGCCGTTCAAGTGGCAGCACTGGCCTTTGCGGTCGGCATCGTCTTTTTGGTGGAGGGCGTGGTCGCCACGATCGTGGCCCTCTCTCACCGGGAGATGGCTGGTTGGGGCTGGGGCCTGGCCAACGGAATCGTGACCGTCGTCTTGGGCTTGATCATCGTGACCATGCCCGGGATGGCTCAGTTGACTGTGCTGGGGATCCTGGTGGGTATCAGCTTCCTGTTCAGCGGTATCGATCTACTGGTGTTCAGTGCGGCGTTCCACGGCCCTGAGGACCGCTAGGCCCGATCGCCGCAGTCAATCGATTGAGCTGCTGCCTTCACCATCCATGGGCAGCAGCCAGATCGATCCGGTCTCTTTGTGGATTTCAATTTTGAATTCCTGGCCAGGCTCCAGCCCCATGCGACGGGTGTAGGCGTTGCCGATCAGCAGGTTGCCGTTGCCATGCACGCGGGTGCGAAATTCCGCCTGACGTCCTTTTGCACCACCGCCGCTGCCGCCAGAGGAGATCTGGCTGGGAAGTTTGTAACCCTTGGCTTCCACCAGCGCGCGGTAGAAGCTCTTCTTCAGCAGCCGCCCACTCGGACCCACATACCCACAGGCTCGAGCAATCTGATCTTCCGGTCGATTGCTCAAGGAGCGCGCTTTGTCGAGCAACGCCTTGCCTTCCAGCATCACGGTTGGCTTGCTGGTCTTCTCTTCGACGAACACCGTGGGCGATGGGCGCTTCTGATCCGATTGTGCCGATCACTTCAGATCATTCGCAAGGGCAACTTGCGAGATCTGTGATCAAGTTCCTGCTTAGAGGAGATAAAGGATTCCGTAGAGGACGACCCAGATCCCATCCACGAAGTGCCAATAGAGCTCGGCGGCCTCCAGTGGGAAGAGGTTTTGGCTGCTGACGCGCCCGCCTGAGCGGCATTGCCACCAGACGATCAGGATCATCAGTCCGCCCAGGGTCACGTGAAGTCCGTGGAAGCCGGTGATCGCGTAAAAGGTGCTGGCAAAGAGGTTGTCGGTCAGTCCGAAGGGAAGCGCGAAGTACTCCTTCATTTGCCCGGCCAAGAAGGCAAACCCCAGCGCTGCGGTGACCAGCAACCAGCGGCGGGCCAACGGGCTGTTGTCGCGTTTCAGAGCTGAACCGGCGCGATGAAACGTGAAGCTGCTGACCAGCAGGAGCAGCGTGTTGATGGTCGGCAGCAGCAGTTCCAGCTCGTAGGTGGATCCAGTGGGGAGTGGATTGACCGCACGGAAGGTCAGATAGGCCGCAAAGAAGCCCGCGAAGGTCATGCCATCGGCCACCAGGAAGGTGGCCAGACCGAAGAGGCGGTGATCGGCGTGGGCGTGGTGCTGCTCCTCGCTGACGCTGCTTGGTGATGGGGTCAAGGTGGTCATGGATCAGCAGAGGCTTAAGGGCGTTGATCGGGATTGCCGAGGCGCCACAGCTCAGAACCTGTGGTGCCGGCTAGGGCGACTTCCTCGCTGTGCTGGCCGTAGCCATAGGGCTCTTTCACCAAAGGCGCTTCACCTTTCCAGTTCTCAACCGGCGGAGGGGAGCTGGTGAGCCATTCCGGTGTCAGCGCCCGCCAGGGGTTATCGCCAGCGAGCTCTCCCCGGAAGGCGCTGAGGACGACGTTCACCAGGAAGGGCAGGGTGCTCAGTGCCATCAGCAGTGCACCGACGCTGCTGAGCTGATTGACCAGGGTGAATTGGGGGTCGTACTCGGCGACCCGCCGCGGCATCCCATTGAGCCCCAGCCAGTGCTGAGGGGCGAAGCAGAGGTTGAAGCCCACGAAGGTCAGCAGGAAATGCAGCTTGCCCAGGGGTTCGTTGAGCAGGCGTCCAGTGACCTTGGGATACCAGTGATAGATGGACGCAAAAATCACGAACACCGTGCCGCCATAGACGATGTAGTGGAAGTGGCCAACCACGAAGTAGGTGTCATGCACGTGGATGTCGAAGGGCACCTGGGCTAACGCCACACCGGTGATGCCACCAAAGACAAAGTTCACGATGAAGCCGCAGGAGAACAGCATCGCGGTATTCAGGGCGATGCGGCCTCCCCAGAGCGTCGCGAGCCAGTTGAAGAACTTGATGCCCGTGGGCACGGCGATAAAGGATGTGGCGATCGTGAAAAAGAGCCGCATCCAAGGGGGTGTGCCGCTCGTGAACATGTGGTGAGCCCAGACAATCAGGCCCAGAAAAACAATGCCAAGAATCGAATACACCATCGTGGTGTAACCGAAGAGAGGTTTGCGGCTGTGGACGGGGAGGATTTCACTCACCAGGCCAAAGGCCGGGAGCACCATGATGTAGACCGCTGGATGGGAGTAGAACCAGAAAAGGTGCTGATACACCACCGCGTTCCCCCCAAGGCTTGGATTAAAGAAGCCGGTGTGGGCAATGATGTCGAAGCTCAAGAGCACCAGCGTCCCCGCCAGGACTGGTGTGGAGAGGACGACCAGGATGCTGGTGCCGAGCATGGCCCAGCAGTACATCGGTAGTTGCATCAACTTGAGGCCAGGCCGGCGCAACTTGAGGATCGTGGCAATGAAGTTGATGCCGCCAAAGATGGAACTTCCCCCCAGCAGCAGCACGCTCAAAATCCAAATGATCTGCCCGGTGGCGGGCGTGGTGATGCTCAGCGGCGGATAGGCCGTCCATCCCGCCTGGGCCGCGCTAGCGAAGAAATAGCTGCTGATGAGCAGCAGTCCTGCTGGTGGGATCAACCAGAAGGCCACGGCATTCAGCCGCGGGAAGGCCATATCGCGGGCGCCCACATAGAAGGGGATGAGGTAGTTCCCAAAACCTCCGTTCACCACGGGCACGATCCAGAGGAAGATCATCACCGTGCCATGCAGGGTGAGAACTTCGTTGTAGGTCTCGCGGGGTAGAAAATCTGAGATGGGAGTCAGCAGCTCGGTGCGGATCGCCCCGGCCAGTGCTCCCCCGATCAGGTAGAAGACAAAGCCGCAGATCAGATACTGCAGGCCAATGACCTTGTGATCAGTGCTGAAGCTCAGGTAGCGCAACCAACCCTGGGGCTGCAATGAGATCGGCTCTTGGGTTTGGGGCGTCAGGCTGATCGTCATGACTGCACAGGGGTGACGTTGTTCGCCGCGGCGATCGGGCTGTTTTGGCTCACCCAGGCTTCGAAGGTCTCAGGTTCATCGACGATCACCGTGGAGCGCATGCCCCCGTGATAGGGACCACAGAGCTCCGCGCAGACGATGGGGTAGCGGCCCGGTTTCGTGGCCGTGAAACTCAGCAGCGTCGGTTGACCGGGAATCACGTCCTGTTTGAGCCGGAATTGGGGAACCCAGAAGGCGTGAATGACGTCATTGGCTTCCATGTGCAGGGCAATGGGTTGCCCAGCCGGGACATGCAGCTCGCCGCTGGTGATCTCGGCATCTGGGTAGTGAAAGATGAAGGCGAATTGCATGGCGGTCACATCCACGCTCAGGGGGGTGGCGCCGCTCTCTGAATCCAGACTCACCGGGCTGATGCCTCCCCAGGTGCGCTCTTCGGCTGCCATGGAATGCATGCTGTGATCGTTCAGTGGGGCCATGCCCCCCATCCGGTCGTAGATGTCGTAGCTGTAAATGCCGACAAACAAGACGACGATCGCTGGGATCGCCGTCCAGAGGATTTCCAGCGGCAGGTTCCCTTCGATGGCTTCACCATCGCTCTGATCACCCGGCCGACGCCGAAAGCGCACCAGGCTGTAAACGATCAGCCCCACGATCCCCACAAACAGGATCGTGCCAATGCTGAACAAAACCTGAAACAGCTCGTCGTAGATCGGGGCGTTGGCGCTCGCGTCCAGCGGAAGCAAGTTGACGTTTTGGCCAACCCAGAGGCCGGCCAAAACCAAGGCCATGCCTGCGATCAGGGTGAGGATTGCGGCTGGGATCCGCATGGTCCTTAGAGCGATCGGCCTCAGCCTATGGAGGCAGCTTGGCGATCGCGCTGTTCTTGTGGCTTTGCAGCAATCGCCCGCTTTCCGGTGAGGGAATGCTCACGGGATCATCACTGATGGTGTCGCTTTGACCTGGCAATGACGAACCCTCAGCGGGCCTGAGTTGACGTCGTTAGGTTGACGCCAACCGCAATAGCGCCTGCTCTGTGGTGACGCTCAGCCTTCCATCCACTCGCCGCCGGCGTGAGGGCCTCGCAGCCTTCAGTGCCCATCTGCTGGTGGCCTTGATTGCCCTGGTGGTGGTGGGCGGTGCGACCCGGGTGATGGAGGCGGGCTTGGCCTGTCCCGACTGGCCCCTTTGCTACGGCTCTCTGCTGCCTGGTCGTCAGATGAATCTCCAGGTTTTCCTGGAGTGGTTTCATCGCCTCGACGCTTTTGTCGTCGGGGTGGGCTTGCTGGTCCTCACCGGCCTGAGCTGGTGGTGGCGCAAAGAACTGCCGCCGTGGTGCCCCCCCGTGGCCAGCCTGGCCCTGGTGCTGGTGATTGTGCAGGCGGCCTTGGGCGCCCTGACCGTCACCCTGCTGTTGCCATTCCCCGTGGTGACAGCGCACCTGGTGACCGCGCTGCTGCTGGTGGCCCTGCTGAGCGGTGCGACCCAGGCCCTATGGGCATCCCCGCCTCCGACGTCTGTTCCTGAGTCCTCAGGGCGATCTCTGAGCGTGTGGCCCTGGCTGGCCGGGGGTGCTGCGCTGCTGGTGTTCGCTCAGTGCCTACTGGGCGGCTTGATGGCGACCCAATGGGCTGCGGGCCGTTGCGTTGGCCATGGCGACGGCTGTGAGTGGTTGCTGCTCCATCGCCTCGGTGCTCGTGTGGTGGGCTTGCTGGTGGTGCTTCTGGCTGCCGTCTGGGGCTGGCGGCGCCCCCTGGATCGACTCCTGGCCTCTGCAGCGGCTCTGCTGGTGCTGCTGCAGATCGCCTTGGGGGTCTTCAGCCTGCGCTACAGCCTCTCCGTGCCGGCCATCACCATTGGCCATCAGCTCGGGGCGGCGCTGTTGGTGGCCCTGATGGCAGCCCTTGTTGTTCGCAGTTGGCCGGTGCTGATCGATGGCTAACGCTTCCTCCTTGACCCGTGATCAGGTGGTGCCCTCACGGGCCAAGCTCCGCCTGCCCCCCTGGCTTGAGATCGCCAAGCCGCGCCTGATTCCCCTTCTTCTGGCCACAACCCTTGGGGGAATGGCGATCTCCGAGGGTTGGCCGCTGCCGCCCTTGCGGCTGGCCTGCACTTTGGGCGGTGGAGCCCTGGCCGCCGCTGCTGCAGGGGTGCTCAATTGTTTGTGGGAGCAGGAGCTGGACGGGCGCATGCAGCGCACCAGTGGCCGGGCCCTGCCGTCGGGTCGCTTGTCCATCAGCACGGCCTTTGCCATTGCCGTGGCCCTGACCTTGACCGCGGCCACCTTGTTGGTGGGCGGTGTGAATTGCCTGGCCGCCGGACTCTCCTTGCTGGGGCTCTGCAGTTACGTGCTGCTCTACACGGTGCTTCTGAAGCCGCGTACGCCGCAAAACATCGTGATCGGCGGTGTGGCTGGCGCGATTCCGCCGCTGGTGGGTGCGGCAGCGGCGACCGGTCACCTGGGGCTGGGCAGCTGGTGGCTGTTTGCCCTGGTGATGCTGTGGACCCCGGCCCATTTCTGGGCCCTGGCCCTGCTGCTGAAGGACGACTACCGCTCCGTCGGCATTCCCATGCTTCCGGTGGTGAAGGGCAGTGTTGCGACGGCCCGCGCCATCGGTGTCTATGCCCTGGCCACTGTCGTCTTCAGTCTTTTGGGGGTTTGGGCTTTGCCCGGTGGTGGGTTGCTCTACGGCCTGTTGCTGCTGCCTTTCAACGCGCGGCTGCTGCAGATGAGCTGGAACCTGCTCCAGGACCCCGATGACATCCGCTGCGCCAAGGCCCTGTTTCGCTGGTCGATTCTTTATCTCTTCGGGATCTGTCTGTTGCTGATGCTGGCCCGCCTGCCGGCTGGCGAACAGTTCACGCAGCAGAGCCTTGACCTGCTCGCCATGGTTGGGTCCGGCAAGTCAGCCTTCACCCTGCCTGCTGCTCTGGTGGGTTGAGCTTTCTAGAGTCGACTCTTCATGTGGCTGAGCGGGGTCTGAGGCGGTGACCAAGGCGGCAACTCGTCCAGTGCTGGAGCTGGAGAACGTCTGCAAGCGCTTCGGCAAAGGCGAGAAGGCTGTGGAGGCTCTTCAGGGGCTGACCTTGCAGGTGCCGCAAGGGTCTTTGTTTGGCCTGCTCGGACCGAACGGCGCCGGCAAAACCACCACCTTGCGGATCCTGGCCACCCTGCTGGCCCCCTGCAGCGGCACGGTTCGCGTCGCCGGGCTGGATGCCCTGCGTGAGCCCAGGCAGGTTCGAGAGCGCCTTGGCTACGTGGCTCAGGAGGTGGCCCTCGACAAGATCCTCAGCGGTCGCGAGTTGCTGCAGCTGCAGGGTGACCTGTATCACCTGAATCGCGATCAGCGCGATGGTCGCATCGCTGAATTGATCGAGCTGCTGGCCATGGGCGATTGGATTGATCGCCGCAGCGGCACCTACTCCGGGGGCATGCGCCGTCGCCTTGATTTGGCCTGCGGCCTCTTGCACCGTCCAGAGGTGTTGGTGCTGGATGAGCCCACCGTTGGCCTGGATATCGAAAGCAGAGCGGCCATCTGGGCCGTGCTCCGCCAGTTGCGCGATCAGGGCACCACGGTGCTGCTCAGCAGCCACTACCTCGAGGAGGTGGATGCCTTGGCCGATCAGCTGGCGATCATTGAGGGCGGCCGCGTCATCGCGGCGGGTCAGCCCTCGGAGCTCAAGGCTGCCCTTGGGGGGGATCGGGTCACCCTGCGGGTCCGCGAATTCAGCGATGAACCGGAAGCTCTGCGGGTCCAGGCGCTGTTGCAGACCTGTCCTGGGGTGCGCCAGGTGGTGGTGAACCGGGCCCAGGGCTACTCCTTGAATTTGGTGGTCGAGCATGACGGGGTGGTGGAGCAGCTGCGCCGGCAGCTCTCGGAGGCTCAGCTCCCCGTCTTTGCCCTGGCCCAGAGCCGCCCCAGCCTGGATGACGTCTACCTGCAGGCCACAGGCCGCACCTTGATGGATGCGGAGTTGGCGGTCGCCGGCAGCCGTGACCCCAAGGCCGAGCGCAAGCAGTCCATGCGCTGAGTTCTGATGCGACTTGATCCGTTGCTGTTTGATTGCTCCTCTGAATTCCGATGACCAGCGCCACTCCATCCCTGCTTAGCCCTGGGTCTTCCGCCACCCCTCAGCGCTCGGCCCTGGCCGATTTGCTGCAGGAAACCTTGGCCTTGACCCGCCGCCTGTTCCTCCAGCTGGCCCGCAGGCCTTCAACGCTGGTGGCCGGCGTGCTGCAGCCGCTGATCTGGCTGATTCTCTTTGGTGCACTCTTCGCCAATGCCCCGGAAGGCCTGCTGCCAGAGGGCATGAGCTACGGGCGGTTTCTCGGAGCTGGCGTGATTGTCTTCACGGCCTTCAGCGCAGCCCTCAACGCTGGCCTGCCGGTGATGTTTGACCGGGAATTCGGCTTCTTGAACCGGCTGCTGGTGGCCCCGCTGCGCTCCCGCAGCTCCATCGTGCTGGCCTCGGTGCTCTACATCACTGCGTTGAGCCTGGTGCAGAGCGTGGCGATCATGGCCACCGCCTGGGGGCTCGGTTACGGCTGGCCCGGCGGAGCCGGTTTGCTGCTGGTGCTGTTCACCCTGCTGCTGCTGGTCTTTGCCGTGACCGGTTTGAGCTTGGGCTTGGCTTTCGCCCTGCCGGGCCACATCGAACTGATCGCGGTGATCTTCGTGGCGAACCTGCCGCTGCTGTTTGCGAGCACAGCTTTGGCACCGCTTTCCTTCATGCCGGCCTGGTTGGGCTGGCTAGCGGCCCTGAATCCCCTTACCTTCGCGATTGAACCCATCCGTGCCGCCTACGCCGGCCAGTTCTCCCTGTCAGCCGTGGTGTTGGAGGCCCCCTATGGGTCCGTCACCGCCGCGGGTTGCCTCGGGGTGTTGGCTGCGTTGGCCCTGGGTTTGTTTCTGCTGATCCGCCCGTTGCTGGATCGCAAGCTCGCCTGATTGTTTGGACTCTCGTTCTGTGGCTCAGCGACCCCCGGCTCCTCTTTCCCCTCAGGCCCGCCGTCAGGCTCAGCAGCAAGCTCTTGGCGCCAGCCTGGCGCGGCGTGATCGATCCGGGTTTGCGGCCCTGCTCGCCCAATGGGCCCATCGCCAAGGCGTCGCCAGTCTTCAGCCGCTGTTGCTCGAACTGGGAGCCCAGGATCCTGAGGGCATGCTCTGGTGGAACGCCAGCGAGGATGACCGTCCTGAGGTCACGGAGGAGGCTCCTGCCCCAGTGCTCAGCGAGCAGGAGCCCGAGCTGCTCGCCGCCAAGGAGCCTGAGCCCCTGCCGCTCGCCGCTCCGTTGAGCCGGTTGCGCGTTGTGCCGAAACCCACGCAACGCACGCGTCCGGCGCCAGCCCCCAGTCATCCGGGCTTGGCGCAGTTGCGCTCTTGGCTGCCGGACCAGGAGGCGCCGCGTGCTGCGTGATCGGACGGCGCTGCAATCGGGATTGATCGTTTCGGTGCAGGCCCCCGAGGGCTCACCCATGCGCGATCCCGACGTGATTGCCGCCATGGCTGAGGCCAGCCTCAACAATGGGGCTGTTGGTGTGCGGCTGGAGAGCCCTGAGCACATCGGTGCGGTGCGGCGCCGCTGCCCTGAGGCCCTGATCGTCGGGCTGTGGAAGCGCACATTCCCCGGAAGCTCCGTCTACATCACCCCCACCTGGCATGAGATTCAGCAGGTGTGGGCCGCCGGGGCCGATGTGATTGCACTCGATGCCACCGAGCGGATGCGTCCTGCTCAAGCTGATCTCGCTGTTTTGATCGACCGTGCCCGCAGCGAACTTGGGGCGGTGCTGATGGCCGATGTGGACAGCCTGGCCAATGGGCTGCGCGCCGCTGAACTCGGCTGCCATTGGGTGGGAACCACCTTGTATGGCTACACGGAGGCCACCTCCGAGCTCAAGCCCCCAGCCTGGTCACTGCTGGGACCGCTGCGCTCCCAGCTGCCGGCAGACGTCATGCTGGTCTGCGAGGGCGGAATCTCCAGCGCCGATCAGGCCCGCAGGGCCCTCTCTGAAGGTGCGGATGCGGTGGTGGTGGGAACCGCGATTACCGGTGTAGATCTGCAGGTCGCGGCCTACCGGCGTGCCCTGGCTTAACAGGTTTTTGAAACCTTTCTGAAGCGCAGCTGCAGCGGCCTGAGGCAAACGCACACTGAGAGAGTCTCAGTGGTCTCACCGGAGGTGCGCCATGACCTCCCAGCGGGTCGTTCCCCTTTTCTCCCTCGTGGTGGGTGGCGTATTGCTCACGACCCCCATGGCGGGATTCCCCATGGCTGATCTCGAAGCCCTGAACCGGGAGCTGGGCCGCCTCTGCAGCAGCCCGCCCCCTGAGGCCTTGGCCGTTTGCCGGATCCACGCCCGTTTGATCCGCGCGATGTGATCCGGGCGATGAGATTCGGGCGATGTGATCCGGCCTGGGGCCTGAGGTTCACATCATGCCCATGCCGGGCATGCCCATACCGCCCATGCCACCCATACCTCCCATGCCGCCCATGTCGCCGCCAGGGGCAGCAGGGGCGGGAGGTTCGGGCTTGTCGGCGATCACGGCTTCTGTGGTGAGCAGCAGCGAGGCGATGGAGACGGCGTCCTGCAGGGCCAGGCGCACAACCTTGGCGGCATCGAGGATGCCTGCGGTCAGCAGATTCTCGTAGTTGCCGGTGGCGGCGTTGAAGCCCTGGCCGCTGCTGCGCACCTGATCGGCCACGACGTTCGGGTCGTAGCCCGCGTTGCTGGCGATCTGATGCAGGGGAGCGGTGAGGGAGCGCTGCACGATCTCAACACCGGTGCGCTCATCACCGCTGAGGCTGGCGGCCAGGCCATCCAGTTCGCCAGCGAGCTGCACCAGGGTGCTGCCGCCTCCGGCCACGATCCCTTCTTCAACGGCGGCGCGGGTGGCGTTCAGGGCGTCTTCGATGCGCAGTTTGCGGTTGCGCAGTTCGGTTTCGGTGGGGGCACCCACCTTGATCACGGCTACGCCACCGGCCAGCTTGGCGATGCGCTCGGTGAGCTTTTCGCGGTCGTACTCGGAGTCCGTGTTCTCCAGCTCGCGCTTGATGGCGGCGATGCGATCGCGCACGGCGGACTGATGGTCGCCGCTGGCCACGATGGTGGTGTCGTCCTTGCTGATGGTGATGCGGCGGACGACGCCCAGATCCTCAAGGCCGACCTTGTCGAGGCTCATGGCACGGTCCTCGCTGATCAGGTTGGCGCCGGTCAGGATCGCGATGTCCTGGAGCATGGCTTTGCGGCGATCCCCGAAGCCAGGTGCGCGCACGGCGGCGACCTGAAGGACGCCGCGGTTCTTGTTGACCACCAGGGTGGCGAGGGCTTCGCCCTCGACTTCCTCAGAGAGGATCACCAGCGGTCGCCCTGCTTTGGAGACGGCCTCCAGCACGGGCACCAGATCGTTGATGGCGCTGATCTTGCGATCGGTGATCAGCAGCAGGGCGTTGTCGAACTCACAGACGCGGCGGTCGCCATCGGTGACGAAGTAAGGGGAGCTGTAGCCGCGATCGAAGGCCATGCCCTCGGTGATCTCAAGCTCGGTGGCCAGGCTCTTGCTCTCTTCCACGGTGATGACGCCGTCGGAGCTCACCTTGTCCATGGCGTCACTCACCATGCGGCCCACTTCCTCATCGCCGCCCGAGCTGACGGTGGCGACCTGACGGATCGCATCCCCAGCCACGGGAGTGGAGCGATCAGCAATTCCTTGGACCACCTGGGCTACGGCCTTTTCCATGCCCCGGCGAAGGCTGATGGGGCTGGCGCCGGCTGCCACGTTGCGCAGGCCTTCGCGGGTCATGGCCTGTGCCAGCACCGTCGCAGTGGTGGTGCCGTCGCCTGCCTTGTCCTTGGTCTTGGTGGCGACTTGCAGCAGCAGCTTGGCGCCCAGGTTCTCGAAGGGATCCTCGAGCTCGATCTCGCGGGCGATGGTGACGCCATCGTTCACCACGTCTGGGGCGCCGAATTTCTTCTCGAGCACCACGTTGCGGCCCTTGGGGCCGATGGTGACCTTCACCGCATCGGCGAGGGCATTGACGCCACGCTCGAGGGCGGCGCGGGAGTCATCGGAGAAGGAGAGCAGCTTGGCCATCGCGGAGGCTGATCGCGCTGTAGTCGCTACAGGCTCCCATGGGGGGGTGGCCGCTGGCTTGTGGGGAAAGCCGAATGAACCGACCGCTGAGTTCAGCCGGCTTCGCTTGCAGCCGATAGGGTTTGGCCCATGCAGGACAGCGTTAGCGACACCCTGGTGGAGAGCTTTGCGGGGCCTCTGACCGAAGCCCTGGCCGACCCAGGTGCCGGCAGCAATGTGATGGCTTTTCTGCTGGTGGCTGGCCTGGGACTGGGGATGGCCCTGATCTACGTGCCCCTGCGCCTCTTCCTGACCATGACGGAGCGCAGTCGGAGGTTGAAGCTGCTGCAGCGCATTCGACGCTTACGCGAGGAGCTCACCCAGCCCCTGCAGCCCTAGCGCATCACCATGCCGCCATCCACCTGAAGCACCTGGCCGGTCATGTAGGCGGCGGCGGGATCGGCGGCCAGGAAGCGCACGGCGCTGGCGACCTCGGCGGTCTGGCCCATCCGTCCCATCGGAATGGCCTTCAAGATCGGTTCCTTGTCGAGCTCGGCCGTCATGTCGCTTTCGATGAAACCAGGCGCCACCGCATTCACCGTGACGCCACGGCTGGCGAATTCCGCGGCGCTGCTGCGGGTCAGTCCGATCACGCCGGCCTTGGCGGCGCTGTAGTTGGCCTGGCCCGGGTTGCCCATCAGCCCCACCACGGAGGTGATGTTGATGATGCGGCCGGCGCGGGCTTTGAGCATCGAACGGCTCACGGCCCGGGTGCAGAGGAACACGCCCGTGAGGTTCAGATCGATCACGCTCTGCCAGTCGGCGGTCTTCATCCGCATCAGGAGGCCATCACGGGTGATGCCGGCGTTGTTGACGAGCACATCCAAACGGCCCTCCTTCTCCAGGACCGTTTTGATCAGGCCTTCGACCTGCTCCTCGTCGGCCACATTCGCCTGATGGCTCCAGGCCTTGCCGCCGGCACCGCTGATCTCGGCCACCACGGCCTCAGCGGCAGCAGGGGAACTGGCGTAGTTCACCACGACCGTCGCCCCGGCAGCGGCCAGTTCCTTGGCAATGGCTGCGCCAATGCCGCGACTCGCTCCAGTCACCAGAGCGACCTGACCGGACAGGGGCGTGGCGTCTGCCATGGAGAGAGCAAAGAATTCGCCGCAGGCTAGGCGGGCATGCTTTCCACCCCTGCCAGCGCGCCGCCGAGCAAGGTGCCGAAGTCTTGGAGTTGCCGTTTGCTCCCCATGACCACCAGCAACTGGCCGGGGCCCAAGCGCACATCACCACCGGGGTTGGCGATCAGGGACTCCACAGCGCCGGTGCTGAGTTGACTGGAGGCGGGGTTGCGGATCGCCAGGACCAGGGCACCGCTGCGCCGGCCCAGCTGCAGCTCCGAGAGGCTGGCGCCGTTGAGGTCCCCGAGCCGTTCTGGATGCTCGCTGAGCAGAAACTCCTCCACCTCGCAGTCGCTGCCGGCGAGCAATTCCATGAAGGTCACGGCCAGGGGCCGTAGCGCTGTAGCCGCCATGGCCCGGCCCCCAGCCACATAAGGACTGACGACTTGGTCGGCTCCAGCGAGGCGCAGTTTGCCCTCCGCTTCTTCGCTATCCGCCCGCGCGATCAGACGGGCGCTGGGAGCTAAGCCCCGCGCGCTCAAGATCACGTAGAGGTTGGCGGCGTTGTTGGGCAGAGCAGCTACGAGGGCGCGGCAGCGATGGATGCCGGCTTCCTCGAGGGTCTCATCGAGGGTGGCGTCTCCCTGCAGCACGGTGAGGCCCCGCTGCTGAGCCTCATCGATGCGGCCTGCATCGTTTTCCACCACCAGCAGCTGGATGTTTTCACCGCAGAGTTGCTCGGCAATCTCTCGCCCGATTCGGCCGTAGCCGCAGAGGATCACGTGCTGATTCATCGAGCGCTGCAGCTGCTGGCGGTAACGCCGCTGGCGAAGGCGGCGGAAATAACCGGAGTTCGTTAATTCCAGCAGTTTCTGCAGCGTTTGCTGCACGACCACCAGACCACCCATCAACAGCAGAGCGGTCACAACGCGGCCGCCGGTGTGCACCAGCGGGGTGTGTTCGTCGCTGAAGCCCAGGGTGCTGAGGGTGATCAGCACCATCCAGTAGCAATCGCCCCAGTCCCAGCCTTCTGTGATGCGGTAGCCGATGGCTCCGGCATTCACCACCAGGGCCAAGGCCGCCACGGGGCCTGCCCAAGGCAGATCATCAAAGAGTCGGCGCAGGGGGGCCAGGGGCCCCCGGTATCGCGGGCGGATCGGTCCGCGGCGCCGGCGCGATGTCATCCCAAGCCGAGGGCCTGGAGGACCTCACTGGCTTGAAGGTTGCCGAGGGAACCGGCTTGTCCCACCACTTGGACCCCTTGTCGTTGGGGCAGGGAGGCGGGATCAGCTCCGATGGCCACCAGGGGCATGCCGCTGAACAAGGCCAGGCTGTTGCTGATCGGATCGCTGCTGAGCACAACATCGCAACTGGCCATCTGGCAGGCCCGCTCCATCAGGTTGCCGCTGCTGGCCTGCACCACCCGCAGGTCGGGCAGTTTGCTGCGAATGGCTGCGGGCAAGGCCTGCCATTGCTCCTTCGGCCAGTCCTGGCCATGGCCGCTCGGGCAGAGCAGCAGGGCCGGTCCATCTCCACTGGGCATGGCGGCAGCGGCTTTCTCGAGCGCCGCCTTGGGGAGGGAAAGACGGAAGCTGTTCGCGTCCAGTTCGATCCCCAAGGGCCGCAGGAAGGGCGCCAGGGTTTGTGGGGCCCAGCCGCTGCCAGGGGTCACGGTGCTGGTGGCCGAAAAGCCAGCGGCGGCAACGCGGTTGGGGATATGACTCATCGAGAGCATCAGGTCCACCTGACGGCCCTGGGCCAGGTTGATGCAGGCCTGAAAGTCGGGCTCGCGCACGTTGCCCAGCAGGTTGGCCCAGTCCGCCAGGGTGGGGCCGTCGTCGAAGGCAAAGGGAATCACCTTTTCCAGGGCCGGCAGCAGGGACCAGGCAGCTGCAGCGGCTGGAGCACAGGCCACCTGAACCTGGGCTGACAGTGACTCGGCCAGTTTGGCCGCGGCGGGTAAAGCCTGAAGTTGCGCGCTCAGGTCGCCGGGAACCAAAAACAGAACGCGCATGGCCGCAGGCGGAGCGTGAACTGATTGTATGTAGGTGTGATTACTCAGTCCCAAGGAGCAGCTCATGCACTTGCTGATTGCCTGCGCCGGCAGCGGCCGACGCATGGGGGCTGAGCGCAACAAGCTGCTGCTGGAGGTCTGCGGCCGTCCGGTGCTGGCCTGGACCTTGGAGGCAGCACTGGCCTCCGCCTCCATTCGCTGGATCGGCATCGTCGGTCAGGCCGTCGATCGTGAGGACATCGAGGCCTTGGTGGCTGCTGCCGATGCGCAGGTGCCCGTGGTCTGGATCCAAGGCGGTGACACCAGGCAGGACTCCGTCTGCAATGGCCTCGCGGCCCTGCCGGAGGGAGCCAGCTCCGTGTTGATCCATGACGGTGCGCGCTGTCTGGTGGAGCCGGCTTTGATTGATCGCTGCGCTGCGGCGGTGCAGGCCGGTGCTGCCGTGATCGCGGCGGCCCCGGTCACCGACACGATCAAACGGGTGGATGGATCGGGCGTGATTCAGGACACCCCGGATCGCTCGGTGCTTTGGGGTGCCCAGACCCCCCAGGGTTTTGCGGTGGAGCAGTTGCGCCAGGCCCATGCCCAGGCCCGCGCTGAGGGCTGGAGTGTCACCGACGACGCGTCCTTGTTTGAGCGGCTGGGGTGGCCCGTGAAGGTGATGGAGTCCTCCCCCTCCAATATCAAGATCACCACCCCGTTCGATCTGACCATCGCCGCGGCGGTCTTGGCTGGGCGTTAGTCAGCGCTCAGCAGCTCCAGCCGTCCGCTCTGGCCGTCGAGCCTGGCTCGTTGACCCAGCGCGAACGCGGCGTTGCCGCTGCCGTGACCGAAGGGCAGCTTCCCCACGATGGGAATACCCAGATCGGCGGTGCGCTCGCGCAGGACGTCCTCGAGGCTGAAGCCTGGAGCTGGCGGTTCGTCGTCTTCGCAGTCGTTGAAGCTGCCAAAGCCGATGCCGGCGAGCTGTTGCAGGGCTCCGCTCAGTCGCCACTGGGTCAGCATTCGATCGATGCGGTACGGGGCTTCGCCCACGTCCTCCAGCAGCAGAACGGCCCCTTGGAGCTCCGGGAGATGGGGGGTGCCCAGTAGATGGGTGGCCACGGTGAGGTTCCCCACCAGCAGCGGGCCTTCGGCGCAGCCCCCCTGCCAGCCATCGCCTTGCAGGGGCGGCAGGGCGTCACCGAACAGCAGGGCCTTCAGTCGCGCCTGACTCCAGGCCGGTTCGGCGGCCAAGGTGGTCAGCATCGGCCCATGGATGCCTCCGGGGAGCCCGGCAGCTTGGCGGGCCCAGAGCAACGAGGTCACATCGGAGAAGCCCAGCAGCCAATGGGGCATGACCCTGGCGGGCTCGTGCCACGGCCGCTCCAGCAGCCGCGCCGATCCCCAGCCCCCCCGCAGGCAGGCCAGCAGCGGCGCCGTTGGCTGGAGGTCATCCAGGCGCTGCGCGTCTGAGCCGGCGTAATAGCCCCATTGGCGCAGCGGCTCCGGGTGGGGTGTGACGCGGAGCCCCCATTGCTCGACGATGGCGATGCCGGCCTGCAGCCGATCGAGGGCATCGCTCTGGAGGCACGAACTGGCAGCCACCAGCTGAACCTCATCGCCGGGACGCAGGGGCCTGGGCCAGCTGGCAGGAGGAGTCATGGCAGCACCATCCAGCTGCGACCGATCACAAGCGCCAGCAGCAAGAGCGATCCCAGCAGGACCTGATGGCGGAAATGCTTGCCGTAGCTGGAGCGAGGCAGGTTGGGCTGTTGAAGCACCAGGCTTTCGCGCACTTGTCCGGCTGCCGCCAGGCTCCAGAGCACCCAGAAGAGGGGGCCCGCTCCCTGGATTGCTGCCGCCCAGGCCAGGAGCAGCAGGCTCGCGGCATAACAGAGAGCGACGGCTTGCGGTGCGTTCTCCCCCAGGCTGAGGGCACTGCTCCTGACGCCAACGCGTCGATCGTCATCGCGATCGGACATGGCGTAGACCGTGTCAAAACCAAAGGTCCACAGCAGGGTGGCCAGCCAGGTCGCAGCCAGGGGCCATCCCCCGCTCAGGGATCCGGTGGCGGCGGCCCAGGGGATCAGGACCGCAAAGCCCCAGCACAGCGCCAGGACAGCCTGGGGGTAGGGGAACCAGCGCTTGGCAGAGGGGTAAAGGAGGACCGGCGGTAAGGCGGCGATGGCCAGCAGCAGGCAGAGGTTTCGGCTGACACCCGGCAGACCCCAGAGCACGACGGCCAAGGCGAGCAGCAGGCAGAGCACGAGCAGAACGAAGGCCCCCACCAGGCCGATCTGGCCGCTGGCGAGAGGCCGCTCGCGGGTGCGCTCCACCTGGGGGTCGATGCGGCGATCCCAGATGTCATTGGCCACGCAGCCGGCGCCGCTGACGGACAGGCCTCCGAGAACGATTGCCCCCACCAGGGCCGCTGGCGGCGGCCCCGCGGGCAGCAACCAGAGGCTCCAGCCCGCTGGGATGAGCAGGATCAGGCGGCCGCTGGGCTTGTCCCACCGCAGCAGAGCCAGCCAGGCCCGCAGGAACGAGAACAGCCCAGATGCGGCAGCCAAGGATCAGGTCACACGGCGGGGGCACCCTAGGGCTGCTGCCCCGGTCTGCAGGAGTGCGAAAGTGGCCTCGCGCCTGACGAGCGGCCTGTGAGTGAAGCTCCCAGCGGGACGATCCGCCCGGTCGCGGGCATCGATATCGGCACCAACTCGATCCACCTGCTCATTGCGGGGGTCGACCCGGAGCTGCGCAGCTTTTCAGTGCTGCTCACGGAAAAATCCACCACCCGGTTGGGGGATCGCGATCCCCACACCGGCGAGCTGACGCCCGAGGCGATTGAACGGGCCTTCACCACCCTGCGCCATTGCTGCGAGCTGGCGGCCAGCCATGGCGTAGCCCTTGGCGATGTCGTGACCGCGGCCACCAGCGCGGTGCGGGAGGCCCCCAATGGCAGAGAGTTCCTGCAGTCCATCCAGGAGCAACTGGGGCTGGATGTGGATCTGGTCAGTGGACCGGAGGAGGCTCGACTGATCTATCTGGGCGTGCTCTCGGGCATGGCCTTTGGGGATCAACCCCACGTGATTGTCGACATCGGCGGGGGATCCACCGAGCTGGTCTTGGCGGATGCCTCGGATGCCCGCGCCCTGACCAGCACCCGCATTGGTGCCGTCCGGCTTCAGCGTGATTTTGTGCGTGAGGAGCCAATCCCGCCGAAGCGGGTGGCTTTCCTTAGGGCCTTTATTCAGGGGTCCCTGGAACCTGCGGTTCTGAAGGTGCGACAGCGGCTCAAGGCCGGCGAGCGCCCGGTGTTGGTCGCCACAAGCGGCACCGCGATGGCGGTGGCTGCCATGGCGGCCCAGGAAGAACCCCGCCCGCCGCTGCGGATGCAGGGCTACCGGGTGAGCCGCGAGAAGCTCGATCAGCTGGTGACGCGGCTGCTGGCGATGACGCCCGAGGAGCGCCGCGCCATGCCCGGGCTCAATGAGCGTCGCGCCGAGATCATCGTTCCAGGGGCGCTGATCCTGCAGACCGCCATGGCCATGCTCGGAGCCGATGAGCTCGTGATCAGTGAGCGTGCCCTGCGTGAAGGCCTGATCGTCGATTGGATGTTGCGCAACGATCTGATCGTTGATCGCTTCAGCTTCCAGAGCAGCATTCGTCAGCGCACCGTCCTGCACCAGGCCCAGCGCTATGGGGTTGATCTGGCTCGCTCAGAGCGCGTCGCCAGCTTGGCGATCAGCCTTTATGAGCAGAGCCGTGGGGTTCTGCATCAAGACGATGGTCAGGGCCGTCAGTTGCTTTGGGCGGCAGCGATGCTGCACAGCTGCGGTCAACACATCAATGTTGGGGCTTACCACAAGCACAGCTGGTACCTGATTCGCCATGGCGATCTGCTGGGCTACTCCGATAGCGAGCACCTGATGGTGGCTGCCATCGCCCGCTACCACCGCCGCTCCCTTCCGAAGAAGCGCCATGAGTCCTGGCAGCTTCTCGATGGCCGTGAGCAACGGCGCACCGTGGCAGCCATGGCCTTGCTCTTGCGCTTGGCCGTCGCGGTGGATCGCAGACCGCAAGCTGTCCTGGCGGGTCTTCAGCTGGGGCAGGAGTCCAGCAGTGCCATTTCCATTGCTCTGCAGCCCGCTGCGGCTGGCCTGGATCTGAGCCTGGAGCGCTGGAGTCTGCGCTCCTGTGCGGAGGCCGTTGAGGAGGCTGTTGGCTTACGCCTGACAGTGACGTAAGCCCTCTAAAAAAGAGGGGCTAATCAACAAGTAAAACCCCTGAATTCAGGGAGTTTGTGTCTCAATATGGGCGATACTGGATTCGAACCAGTGACCCCTTCCGTGTGAAGGAAGTGCGCTACCGCTGTGCTAATCGCCCGCTTGCGCCGTTTCTTGCGCTAGCTGACTTTAGAGCATCGCCGGCTCTGCCTCGCCCCGGTTCTGTCTTGCTCGGGATGTGCTCAGTCGATCCCGCCGCGAAACAGATGGTTGTGGCTGGCTGAGTAGAGCTTGGAGCGCGGTTCCCCCGGGGCGGCCAGGGCGGGACTGACCAAGTAGAGCGTGGTGCGAATCAACTGACGCTCCTGACTGATCCGGGCCATGTCCTTGAGTGGGATCACCGACAGCCACTGATCGGGCCAGCTGACCCGGTAGCCGATGGCCACCGGTGTCTCGGCGGGGTAGTGCTTCAGCAGCTCCGCCTGCACCTCCTCCACGTGGCGTGCGCTGAGGTAGAGGCACAGAGAGGCCTTGAGGGCTGCCAGGCGCTCTAAGGATTCGCTCTCCGGGACTCCGGTGCGGCCACCAGCGCGGCCAATCACGATGGTTTGCACCAGGCCTGGAATCGTCAGTTCACTGCTCAAAGCCGCGGCAGTGGCTTGATAGGCACTGAGCCCGGGCACCACTTCCACCTCGATGTCGGCATCGATCAGCCGGCAGAGCTGCTCGTTGAGGGCGCTGTAGAGGCAGGTATCACCGTCGTGAAGGCGCACCACCTTCAAGCCGGCCTTGACGCGATCGAGCATGCAGTCCATCACCTCTTCCAGGGTGAGGGTGCTGGTGCGAATCCGCTCGCATCCCTCCGGTGCCATGGCAGCCAGTTGGGGATTGACCAAGGAGTCGGTCCAGATCAGGACATCGGCTGATTCGATGGCTCGAGCCGCCCGCAGTGTGAGCAGATCCGGTGCACCGGGCCCTGCTCCGACAATCCAGACTTTCCCGCTCATGGCTTAACCCCGCTGGGATCCGGTAAGGGTTGTTGACGGCCGTACAGCCAGTAAAGACCTGTGGAGCCAAGACCGATCAACAGCAGGCTGATCAGTTGCGCCATGCGCAGGCCCCCCTCGCAGGAGGGCGGGGTGCCAATCAGGCAGAGGGGATCGATCCGCAGGCCCTCAATCCAGAGTCGCCCCAAGCTGTAGGCCACCAAATAGACGCAGCTGATGGCTCCAGCCGGAAGCTTCAGCTGGCCGCGAATGCCCCTTTGGAAGAGGGTCAACAGCAGGATCAGCACCCCCAGGTTCCAGAGGGACTCGTAGAGGAAGGTGGGGTGAAAGGTGGCTTGATCGAGAAATTCGACCGGCCTGTTGGCAAACGGAATGGTCAGCTTCCAGGGGAGATCGGTGGGGAGCCCAAAGGCCTCAGAGTTGAAAAAGTTGCCCCAGCGACCGATGGCCTGCCCCAAGGCCACCGACGGGAGCAAGACATCGAGAAGATTCCAGAAGGCGATCTTTCGCCAGCGGGCGTAGAGGATCACGGCGATCGTGCCGCCGATTAAGGCTCCATGAATGGCGATGCCCCCTCGCCAGATCGCCAGGGCATCCAGCCAATTGAACTGGTATTGCCTCCACTCAAAGGTGACGTAATAGAGGCGTGCGCCCAGGACGGCCGCGAGGACCAGCAGGGGCAGGAGATCAGCAATCAGGGCCGGATCAAGACCCCGTTGTTTGCCAAGTCGGGTGGCCAGGGCCAGTCCGCACAGCACGGCGATGGCGATGAGCAGGCCATACCAACGCAGTGAAAAAGGCCCCAGCTGAAACAGCAAGGGCCCCGGTGAGGTGAAAAGGGCGAGGGGCATCAGATGCCTTCGGCGGCCTGCACCTTCTCAATCTGCCTCTTCTTGAGGACCAGCAGGATCTGAGCCAGGGCAACAGCCGCGAAGAAGGCCAGCAGGCCATAGATGCGGACGGGGTTCTGGAGAACCACCTCGGCATCCAGTTGACCGAAGCCACCAACGTTGGGGTCGTTGGTCAGAGCTGCACCGGCGGCAACGACGTCACCAACCTGAGCGGTCACGCTGGGACCAGCAGGGATGGTTTCGCTGACGCTGTTGCCGTCGGCGGTTTTGATCACCACCACAGAACCACCGTTCTCACCGGCATTCACAGCCGACACGGTGCCTGCAGCCGAAGCGGTGAAGGCGGAGTTGTTGCTCTTCTCACCGGTGGGATACACCTGGCCGCGGCCACGGTTGCCACCCACGTGCAGTTGGTACTTGCCGAAGTGGATGTTGCTGTCAGTAGCAGGATCGGGGGAGAGGATCGGGAAGACGATCTTCTGGTGGTCATCACCGGGCAGGGGGCCCACCAACAGGATGTTGGGGTTCTCTTCGTTCCAGGTGGTGACGTAGACGCCTGCGGTCTCTTCCTTGAGCTCATCGCTCAGGCGATCAGCGGGAGCCAGGGTGAAGCCGTCAGGAAGCATCACGACCGCACCGACGTTCAGGCCGGTGGGGGAACCATCGCCGGAGACCTGCTGAACCTTGGTGTCGTAGGGGATCTCCACTTCAACCTTGAAGACCTCGTCAGGGAACACCGCCTGAGGCAGTTCCACCTGGGTGGGCTTCTTCGCGAGGTGGCAGTTGGCGCAAGCCAGCTTGCCCGTGGCTTCCCGCGGATAGTCGTAGTTCTGTTGCGCCCAGAAGGGGTAGGCCCAGCTGGCCTGAGGAGCAAACAGCAGAGCGCTGAGGGCCAGCAACGAGCTCAGCAGCAGGGAGAAGGAGCGACGCATGGGGCGTGGGGACAAGGGGGGAACGGTCGAGGAGGAGATCAGACCCACCAGGGCTTCTCGCCGGTGCGGAAATCGGTTTCGGTCCACTGGCTCAGGAACACGTTGTCGTTGTCCACGGACACGTGAGCCAGTGCCAGGGACAGGGGAGCGGGACCGCGCACAACCTTGCCGGTGGCGTCGTACTGCGAGCCGTGGCAGGGGCACATGAACTTGTTGGCCGCCGCGTTCCAGGGCACCACGCAGCCCAGGTGCGTGCAGATTGCATTGATGCCGTAGCTGCCGATGGCGTCATTGCCTTCGACAATCAGGTAGGTGGGGTCACCCTTGAGGCCCTGCACCAGATTGCGGTCGCCCTCACGGTGGTTGCTGAGCCAGCCGCTGGCGGTCACGGAATTGCCCAGCTCATCCTTGGCCGAGGTGCCACCGCCGCCGCCGGCGGCCTTGGGGGGGATGAAGTAGTTGGCAACCGGATACAGGGCGCCCAGGGCCACACCGGTCACAGACCCGAAGGTCAGCAGGTTCATGAACTGCCTGCGACCCATTCCGGGCACATCACCGCTCGAGGCGCTCGCTGGGATCTGGGTCATACGGGGCGGCCTGTAGCCACAACGACGTGGGGGCCATTATGGACCTTGCGGTTGCCGGAACGAGCCAGAACCACTGGGGTGCGCTCGAAGCCTGCAACATGCTGTTGTGAGCTGTCTCATTTCCCGCCCTCTTGGCTGAGCCCATTGCCGATCCACTGACGGCTGAGGAGTTGCTTCAACTGCTCCGAAGCCGCTGGCAGGCCTCCTATGACGTTCAGCTGGTGGTGCGCCGGGGTCGGCTCTATTTCCAGGTGATGTGGGCCTATCTGGAACAGCAGTCCTTTCCCCTCGATGCCGCGGGCTATCAGGCCAAGTTGGAGGAGGTCGTCAGCACCCTCAATGGCATTGGCGCCGGCGAGCTCGTGCGCTCTTGGCTGAACACCACGAGCGATAAACCCCGGCTCGGTAAGGCGCTCAACCTGGCCCTGGAGTGGCCTGAAGGGCGCAGCAGCGAGTTCGTGCTCTGAGTTGGCTGAGTCGAATGAGTTGGCTGAGTTGGCTGAGCCGCTAAGCCCTTTGGACGACCCGCGAGAGCCCCACGCCCACGAAGTACAGGGCAGTGATCGCTCCGCTCAGCAGCAGCATGGTGATCGGGTCGGTGGAAGGGGTCAGGACGGCCCCCGCCAGGGCTGAGGCCATCACCACGAACCGCCAAGCCTTGAGCATGCTGCCTGCGTTCACCAGACCAAGGGCGGCCAGCAACATCTGCAGGACTGGCAGTTGGAAGGCCAGGGCGGTGGCCACCATCAACAGGAGCACGAAGTCCAGATAGCGCTCAATCGACCAGAGCGGCTCGACCACATCGGCTCCGTAGCTCACCAGGAATCGCAGCGCAGCGGGCACGAGCGCCCACCAGGCAAACGCCAGGCCGGCCAAAAAGAGCACGGCGGAGCCTGCGACCGCGGGGGCCACCAGGCGTTGCTCCCGGCGGGTCAGCCCTGGCAGGACAAAGGCCAGGCCTTCGTAGAGGACGTAGGGCAGGGCCAAGGTGAGCCCCGCATAGCCGGCCACTTTGAGCGACACCAACAGGAACTCACCTGGGGCAAGTTGCAGGAAGCGGATCCCTGTGGCGGGTACCTCCAGCAGGCGCACCAGAGGGCGCACAAAGAGCAAGCAGGCCCCGGCGCCGATCACCACCGCCAGCAGGGCCCGCAGCACGCGGCTACGCAACTCCTCCAGGTGTCCCACCAGGGTCATCTCGACCTCTGAAGGGAATTCCTCAGGGAGGGAGGGCTCCTGGGGCTTCACCGCAATGGGGGGTGGGGGGCTCAGGACAGAGGTGTCGTTCGCCTCGTTTTGCTGCCGTGGGGTTTGCTCGCTCATGACTCCACAGCCCAGTTGAGGTTAGGCGCTGCCGGGTTCAGGAGGGTCTTGGCTTGCTCGGGATCAGCCCAGAGCACTTCGCCGCCGCGATGGCGCACCGTGCCGGGCCCAGCGCCCGCAATCCGTTGCAGGGCCTCACAGGGTGCCATCACCACGGCCACCCGACGGTTGCCGCGGGCCCGGCTGAAGAAAGCTGCCAGGTCGGCAGCGCTCTGCAGGTCTTGCTCGTCGGGTTGGGCCGCGGAGCTTTTCAGCACGACATGGCTGCCAGGACACTCCTGAGCATGGAACCAAAGGTCGCCTTTGCGGCCTTGCTGAAGACTGATCCAGTCGTTCTGCCGGTGGTTGCGCCCCACCTGCACCGTTAAGCCACCAGGGGTTTGCAGCGTGAGGGGTTGGGGGGTCTCGGCACTGCGGCGCTCCCGGCGACTGAGGGTTTGGCGCCTGAGGAGAACCTCGCAGTCCTCCTCCAGCTGCTGGAGCTGATCGAGCTGCTCCCCAGGGGGCCTGCTCCCCCCATCGTCAAGGTCCAGAAACAGGAGACTCTCCTCGAGCTGCCTGATCTGCTGGCGGTGCTGCTCGATGCGTGGGCTGATGGCGGCCACCGATCGCCGCAGCTTGCGTGCCTTCTTGTAGAGCTTCTGGGCCTCAGTGATCTGTTCACGGCTGGGATCCGGCAGGCAGAGCAGCGCGTCGGCCTGCTCTTGCAAAGCCGCGCTGCCCTCCACCTGATCGAGGAGCTGCTGCTGTTGCGCCTGTTGGCGTTGTTCGCGCTCGATCGCCTGCTCGAGCTTGTGGCGCAGGTTCTGTTGGCGCTGCTGGAGTTGACGCGTCGCCAGGCTGCCCTGCAGATAGGCGGCTAAGGCGCCATTGATCGGTAGGTCTCCACCAACGCTGCTCGGCTGCCTCGCGGGTTCCTGGATCCAGCAGCAGTAGGCCGTGCCTTGGCCCTGCTCAAAGCAAAAGTGCTCGCCTTCGAGGCAGCGAAGCCACTGCTGCCAGCGACTCCAGAGCCGCTCCCAATCCTCGCTGGAGAGCTCCCCCACGGGAGTCTTCAGAAGGGTGCTGTCTCCTGTGAGTTGGAGGGCCAGGGCTGGGCTGATCCCTTGGTAGGCCCCTTGCAGGGCTTGTTTGAGGTTGACGGGCAGCAGGGTCAGTTGCCCTTTCCAGTGGGCAAAGCTTTCAGCGAGGGATGGTGGGCTGCCGGAGAGGGCTGGCGGCGCGCAGTAGAAGTCGCCGGTGCCGATCGGCCTGAGCCGGGATTGGTTCTGCCGGACCTGGCGGGCCATGGCCACCACGCGCCGCTCGGGGTCCAGCAAAAAGAGGTTGCTGTGGCGGCCCATCAGCTCGAGCACCAGGGTGCGTTGAATCGGATCCCCGGGGCGCGTGGCAAATCGCAGCTCCACGACCCGTTCCCAGCCTTCCTGCACCAGCTCTGTGAGTGCCAGGCCCGCGAGACCGTGTTGAAGCTGCTGGGCCAGGGTGCTGCCTGACCCCAGTCGCGGTGGGGCCGCAATGGCCATCAGGCGCGGCGCCTCCGCCAGCCATCCGAGCTCGAGCCAGAGCCGCCGTTCCATGGTCCGAAACCCCAGATGCAGGCTGTGGGGATCGGGTTGTTGCGCCTTCTCGAACCGACTGGGCAGCAGCGCTGGCCGCAGCTCCGACAGCACGGCCCGCAGGCTGGTCAGGTCCATGGCCTGGAGAGCCGGGGCGGCCATGGCAGGGGCGTCGGGCACTCTTACTCTGCAGGGCCGTGTTCGAGCCCCGATGGCTGCAGAGCCTTCCTCCAACGGCAGATTGTTTTTGATCACCGGCCCCAGCGGTGTCGGCAAAGGCACGTTGGTGGCCGCCCTGCTGAAGCGCCATCCCGAGATCTGGTTGTCCATCTCGGCCACGACCCGCGCTCCCCGGAGCGGGGAAGTGGATGGCCAGCACTACTTCTTCCTGGAACGCTCCGCCTTTGACGCCAAAGTGGCCCAAGGGGGGCTCCTGGAGTGGGCGGAGTTCGCGGGCAATTGCTACGGCACCCCCCGGGAGCCGGTGGAAGCCCAGCTTCAGGCTGGTCGCCCTGTGCTTCTGGAGATTGAGCTGGAAGGGGCCAGGCAGGTGCGCCAGAGCTTCCCGGCTGGTTTCCAGATCTTCATCGAGCCGCCTTCCTTTGCTGAGCTGGAGCGGCGTATTCGCGGCCGTGGCACCGACAGCGAGGAGGCCATTGCCCGGCGCTTGGAGCGCGCAACGGTTGAGCTGCAGGCGGCATCCGAATTCGATGCGGTTTTGGTGAATGCGGATTTGGAAGAGGCCCTCGCTGAGCTCGAGGGTTTGATGCAGCTCAACTGAGAGCGGGCCGGCACAAAAAAAGCGGCCCCCAGGGCCGCCGTGAAGATTCCGAGCCTTGGCTCACATCGGGTGGAAGAGCAGGTCGGGGAAGAAGCGGTTGAACTCGATCAGGATTCCGGCGGTGACGGTGAACCAGATCGCGGCGAAGACAGGAGCGGTGGTCAGGAACTTCTTCATCGTGGAAGGCTCGTTAGGAGGGATGAGGAGTGTTGATTCCGCCGCGATCAGCGGGGGGAAACGGTGATCTTGTCGTCGGACTCGGTGAGCTTGCCGCTGGTCAGGGCGCCGAAGGCGGCCAGAGGCCAGGTGGCGGCAGCCAGGGTGCTCTTCAGAGCCAGGGAGAGATCGATCTGGATTTCCTTCATGGCGGCATCCTTGTCACCGCGGATGGCCATCAGGTAGTTGCGACCGGCCCAGCCGATGCAGCCAGCGATATAGAGGAAGGCGATGCCAGGGATGATGAAGTCACCGGCGTGGCTCAGGCGACCGTCCACGATCAGGTGGGGCAGGCCGTCGGCACCGCAGGAGGCCTGGCTGTACATCGCAAAGCGAGCCTTGGCCTGGTCGGTGGTAGCGGCAGCAGCGCGCTGTTGGAAGCGTGCGCTTTCAGAGCAGGGGGTCAGTCCTGCCACATCGGCCTTGGCCACAGGGGCGAAGCCGAAGATCAGCAGGGCAGAAATGAGAACAGCAAAGAGGCGGCGCATCGTCAGGTCCAGCTGCTGCACGGCAGGATGTCACTTGCGGACAGTAAGGGAATCCCCAAGGCCTGATGCCCACGGTGCTAGCCCTCGAAACAAGTTGTGACGAGTCGGCAGCTGCTGTTGTGAGGGATCAGCGCGTGCTGGCCAGCGCGGTGGCATCCCAGATCGAGGAGCATGCGCTGTGGGGTGGGGTGGTGCCGGAATTGGCATCCCGTCGCCACGTGGAGGCGTTGCCGGCTCTGATCGAACAGGTCATGGCCCAAAGCGGTCTTCGCTATGCCGACCTCGATGCCATCGCGGCCACCGCGGCCCCAGGGCTGGTGGGAGCTCTGCTGGTGGGTTCTGTCACAGGCCGCAGCCTGGCCAGGCTTCACGGCAAGCCGTTCCTCGGGGTCCATCACCTGGAGGGACACCTCTGTTCGGTGCATCTGGGGGAGCCCCTGCCGGAAGGCCCCTTTTTGGTGCTGCTGGTGAGCGGCGGCCACACCGAGATGATTCGGGTGGATGGACCAGGGCGCTACCAGCGCTTGGCCTGCAGCCGTGATGACGCAGCCGGAGAAGCGTTTGACAAGGTGGCCCGCTTGCTGGGCCTGGGCTACCCCGGTGGTCCCGCCATTCAGGCCGCGGCAGCGCAGGGGGATCCTGATCGCTTCCCCCTGCCCAAAGGTCGGGTCTCCCTGAGCGAAGGGGGGTTCCACCCCTATGACTTCAGCTTCAGCGGGCTCAAGACCGCCGTTCTGCGGCTGGTGAATCAGCTCAAGGCCGAGGAGGCCAGCGGAGGTGATCCCCTCCCCCTGGCCGATGTGGCCGCCAGCTTTGAGCAGGTGGTGGCGGATGTGCTGGTGGAGCGCACCACGCGCTGCGCCCTGGATCAGGGCCTGAAGACCCTGGTGCTGGTCGGTGGTGTGGCGGCGAATCGTCGCCTGCGCCAGCGGCTGGAGGAGCGCTGTCAGGTCCTCAAACTGCAGTGGCGAGCAGCGCCCCTGGCCTACTGCACGGACAACGCAGCCATGATCGCTGTGGCCGCGGAGCAGCGCTTCTGCGCTGGTCGCAGCAGTTCGATTCGCCTGGCCGTGACGCCGCGCTTGCCCCTCGAGCAAGCCCCGGTTCTCTATGAACCCCAGGCCGCCTTTTGAGGTGGATAGGGTGTGGGGACTTTGCGGGAGATGGGATGGCTTCGGCTCAGCCTCTCGATGACGTGAGCGGAGACAACAGCGCCGTGGTGGAGGCAGCTCCAGAGGAGCTGAACCAGTGGAAGCGCGGTTTCACTCCCCAGGCTGAAATCTGGAACGGCCGCATGGCGATGGTGGGCCTGTCGGTCGGCCTCACCGTGGTTCTGATTGCGCGGCTGGCGGGCAAGGTCTAGCCGCTCTGGCCCCTCGCACCTATTCCCGTCCCCGCAGTGCCTGGGCCAGTTCGCTTGGCTTGAGGCTTTGGGCGATGGCATCGCTGGCGCTGACCCGGCCGTCCTCCACAAGCTGCTGCAGGGCCTGATTCGCGGTTTGCATGCCATCGAAACCGCTGCGGCTCATGATTTCTTCGATCGCGTCGAGTTCACCGCGCTGGATGTAGTCCTTACAGGCGTCGGTGTTGATCAAGATGTCGTGGAAAGCGGCCCGCTTCCCATCGGTGCTCTTCAGCAGTCCCTGGGCAATAACCCCGATCAGGCTCTCTGAGAGGGCTCGACGCAGGCTCTCCTGCTCGCTGGCCGGCACCATCCCCAGCACCCGCTCGACGGTTTTGACGGCTGAATTGGTGTGCAGGGTGCCGAACACCAGGTGACCGGTCTGTGAGGCCTCGATGGCGGTGGAGAGGGTTTCCGCATCTCGGATCTCACCCACCAAGATCACGTCTGGGTCCTCCCGCAGGGCAGCGCGCAGGGCGTTTTGGAAGACCTTGGTGTGCTGTCCGACTTCCCGGTGGCGAATCAGGGATTCCCGGCTCTGATGGACGAATTCCACCGGGTCCTCAATGGTGAGGATGTGGCGGCACAGGGTCCGGTTGATCCAGTCGATCATGGCGGCCAGGGTCGTGCTCTTCCCTGACCCCGTCGGGCCGGTCACCAGCACGAGACCTTTGGGCCGGGCCGCGAGATCCTTCAGGACCTCCGGTAGCCCCAACTCCTCCAGGCTGGCGATGGTCTGGGGAATCAGACGCAGCACCAGGGCAGGTCCTCGCACGGAATCCAGCAGGTTGATGCGGATCCGCACGAAGGCGAAGCTGTGGGACCCATCGAATTCCTTCTCCCTCTGGAAGGTGTCGATTTGGGCGGGACTGAGGATTTCCCGCAGCCAACCCTGAAAGGTCGCCTGATCGGTGATCGGCCAACCGCTGCGCAGCATCTCCCCCCTGGAGCGATAGCGGGGCTCTTCACCAACGCCGAGGTGCACGTCCGAGAAGTTGTTCTCGTTGGCGATCCGAACGATGCCCTCCAAGGTGCTGGGCTGGGTGCCCTGCAGGGCTCCATCGAGCGGCTTAGCGCCTGCGGTCGTGGCCTGCACCGCCTGGGACGAGTCCGGCTGGGATGAGACCGGCTGGGACGGCAGCGGCGGAAAGAGGCTGCTGGGGAAGGGGGAAGAGGCGTTCACGCCACGCCGGCATCGCTGTCATCACTGTTGCGGCAAAACCGAACTATCACCAGTGCTTCCGCGCGTCATCTTTAGGATCCAAGGATCACCTGCTTGAGCCAGTGAGCGCCCCGCACAACGTCTGCATCGTGTTGGGCACTCGCCCTGAAGCGATCAAGCTGGCTCCGGTGATTCAGGCCTTTCAGCAGGCCGACGATTTCAAGACCCGCGTCGTCCTGACCGGGCAGCACCGCGAGATGGTCACCCAGGTCATGGACCTGTTTGACCTGCAGGCCGACCATGACCTGGCCTTGATGGCCCCCAAACAAACCCTGACCCACATCACCTGTGGTGCACTGCAGGGTCTGAAGCAGGAATTTGAACAGTTCCAGCCCGACTTGGTGTTGGTTCAGGGAGACACCACCACGGCGTTTGCCTCAGCGTTGGCGGCCTTTTACGAGCAGATCCCGGTGGGCCACGTGGAAGCCGGGCTTCGCACCGATGACATCTTTGACCCCTATCCCGAGGAGGCCAATCGGCGTCTGATCTCCCAGGTGGCCTCCCTGCATTTCGCGCCCACCCACGTCTCGGCGCGCAACCTGGCGGCCTCGGGGGTGGTCGGCCAGACCTTGACCACCGGCAACACGGTGATCGATGCCCTGCTGCTGATGGCGGAGAAAGCACCGCCGTTTGAGCTGCCCGGTCTGGATTTCGAGCGTCAGCGGGTGATCCTGGCCACGGTGCATCGCCGCGAGAACTGGGGTGAGCGTCTGCAGGACATTGGCCGGGGCTTCCTTCAGGTGTTGGAGCGGTTCCCGGATACGGCCCTGTTGTTGCCGCTGCATCGCAACCCAACGGTGCGTGAGCCCCTGCAGGCTCTGTTGGGCAACCATCCCAGGGCTTTTCTGATCGAGCCTCTGGACTACGACCGCCTGGTGGCGGCCATGCGCGGGGCAACGCTGCTGCTGACGGACTCCGGCGGCCTTCAGGAGGAGGCTCCGGCTCTGGGCAAGCCCGTGTTGGTGCTGCGCCGCACCACGGAGCGGCCAGAGGCGGTCGATGCCGGTACGGCGAAGTTGATCGGTACCGATGTTGAGGACATCGTCCGGGAGACATCGCTGCTCCTGGAGAACCCGGAGGCCTATGAGGAGATGGCCCGCGCCCACAATCCCTTCGGCGATGGCAAGGCCAGCAGCCGGATCTTGGATGCGTGCCGCGGTTTCCTCAATGAGCGCCGCCGCGCCAGGGCAGAGGCCTAGTTCTTCTCGCGCTCCCGCTTGGCCCAGGGCGGCAGGTCAATGAAGATCCTGGTGCCGCTCTTGAGACCCGTCAGGATCTGGGTCTCTCGGCCGCTGCTGGCTCCAAGGGTGACCGGCTGGAAGGTCGGTTGATTGCCAGCGCCCACCAAGAGGACGCCGGGTTTCCCCTCCTGGGTGACGACGGCCACGGTCGGCACCAGGGTGCGCGCAGCCAGGCTGCCGGTGTTGAAGTCGATGTCGGCATTCATGCCGATCCGCAGTTCCGGTTGCGGACTGGTGAACTGCAGTTTCACCTCAAAGGAGGTGACGTTGTTGAGCTTCCCGGCCCGCGGTGCAATTTGCCGGACCTTCGCGGCAAAGCGGCGATCGGGGAAGGCATCGACCCGCACGGAGGCGGTCTGGCCCAATTGGAGTCTGCCGATATCGCTTTCGGGAACCTTGGCGATGGCCTCAAGGCCCTGGGCCAGTTCAACGATGGAGGAGCTGCTGGCGCCGGCGGAGGCGGAGGCCGAGGTGGTCGGCGTCACATAGGCACCTGGATCGGCAAAACGTGCCGTAATCACCCCGGCAAAGGGAGCCCGCACCACCAGTTCGCTGCGCTCCATTTCCCGTTGGTCGAGGCGCTGCTTGGCGGCCTCCAAGGCGGCCTGATCAATCAGAAAGGTGGCCTTGGCGGCGTTGTAGTTGTCCTGGCTGATGGCGCCGTTGCGCACCAGGCTTTCCCGGCGCTGCAGCTCACTGCGACTGCGGACCAGGGCGGCTTTGGCGGAATTGACTTGGGCGCTGAGCTCTTCAAGCCGATTGTTGAGGTCGCCGTCGTCCATCAGGGCTAAGGCCTGGCCGGCCTGGACCTGATCCCCCTCTTCGACATACAGCTTCTCGAGGATGCCCTGGCGCTTCGGGCTGACGTTCACAAGCCGGAAGGCACCAAGCTCTCCGCTGGCCGTGATGATTCCGGGTAGGGCCCCCTCTCGCGCAATGGCCGTGTAGCTCGCCAGCTTGTTCTGCTGAGCTGTGTTGCGGCGCAGTTGCAGCAGGGTGGTGCCGCCGGCGATCACCAGGCCACCGGCCACCAGGGCGGCCCAGAGGCGCTTTCTCTTCAGCCAGGGGCGGTCATGGGCCAGCCTCCGCAGGCTCAAGGGTTTGTCCACGGAAATGGATCCTTGGGAGGTGGGTTGGCGTGGGGTCTGGAGCATCGCTGATGACCGGGCCGAACCTCCGTTTCATTCCAGTCTTCCTGGCCGCCGCCCGCATCTGTGCGGCCTCAAGGGGCGGATGACCGGCAGGTGTGGAGCAAACCGTAGATTCCATCGATGCTTAAAGCCGGAATCGTGGGTCTGCCCAATGTGGGCAAGTCGACCCTGTTCAACGCCCTGGTGGCCAATGCTCAGGCGGAAGCCGCCAACTATCCCTTTTGCACGATTGAGCCCAACTCGGGTGTCGTGTCGGTGCCCGATGCACGCCTGCAGCAGCTCTCGGATCTGAGCAAGAGCAAGGAGCTGATCCCCACCCGGGTGGAGTTTGTCGATATCGCCGGACTGGTCAAAGGTGCCAGCCAGGGCGAGGGCCTTGGAAATAAGTTTTTGGCCAACATCCGCGAGGTGGACGCCATCGTTCACGTGGTGCGTTGTTTCGAAGACGACGACGTGATCCACGTCAGCGGCTCGGTGGGTCCGGCCCGCGATGCCGAGGTGATCAACCTGGAGTTGGGCCTGGCGGATCTGGCTCAGGTGGAGAAGCGCCGAGAGCGCTTGAAAAAGCAGGTGCGAACCAGCAAGGAGGCGCAGCTGGAAGATGCCGCGCTTGAGCGAATCCAGGCGGTCCTGGAGCAGGGCGGTGCGGCCCGCAGTGTGGAGCTCAACGAGGAGGAGGCCGTGATGGTCAAACCTCTGGGGCTTCTGACCGCCAAGCCGATCATCTACGCCACCAACGTGAGTGAAGACGACCTGGCGAGCGGCAATGCCTTCTGTGAGGAGATGGCTGCGCTGGCGCAAAAGGAGGGTGCTGGCACCGTTCGCATCTCTGCTCAGGTGGAGGCCGAATTAATCGAATTGCCTGAAGAAGAGCGGGCCGAGTTCCTCGCGGGCCTTGGCGTTGAGGAAGGTGGTCTGCAGAGCTTGATCCGTGCGACCTATGACCTGTTGGGCTTGCGCACTTATTTCACCACTGGCGAGAAGGAGACCCGCGCCTGGACCATCAAGGCCGGCATGACGGCGCCTCAGGCCGCCGGGGTGATTCACACCGATTTCGAACGGGGCTTCATTCGCGCCCAGACCATTGGCTATAAACAGCTCCTGGAGGCCGGTTCCTTGGCGGAGGCCCGCAACAAGGGCTGGCTGCGCGCCGAAGGAAAGGAGTACGTCGTCGAAGAGGGAGATGTGATGGAGTTCCTCTTCAACGTCTGAGCGTTCTTCTCTTCGCTTGAGGTCTTCCTAGGACTCCACAAGCTCTGGGAAGAGCAGGGCGACCAGGCAGCGTTCGATCAGGGTGTCAATGCCGCTATTGCTGGGCAATAGTGGCCCCTGTGCGTTGAACCCGTTGATCAGAACCATGATCTGACGAAGCGTTGAAAAGATTTGACGGTTGAGGTTGTCGCTCAGGAGTAAGTGTTTTGGTTCTTGCAGCCGCACCAGCGATGGAACCAGGGCGTCTGCATCGGAACTGAGTTCGATGGCATGCCTGGCAATGGCTGACGCATTGGCCTGGATGAATACGGCAGACATGTCCGTTGTTTCGTAGCTCCGATCAAAGGGCGGGAAAAAGAGCATGGAATCAGAACCTTCCAGGCAGATTTGTTGCCCTCCAGATTGGAAGATGTGGCTGCCTTTGATCGGAATAAAGAGTGAGACCCGCTCGAGATCTGTTAGGGCATCTTGAGTCTGTTTGTGAGCTGTGGAGGATCCCGCAAGCACGGTGACATCGTTGGCAACGCCGGCGACCCACTCGGAGCGGTATCTGCGTCCAGGTCTGCAGCTGAACTCTGAAAGCGGCGCCAGGCGAGCAAAATCTCTCGCCTGCTCGTCAATGTCTGTATTGACGATGGCTTTGTCGGCGTGAAATGGCAGGTAGCGATAGTCCATGGCTCTTAGATCACCGTCAGGCTGGGGAAGTGATGTTTGGCATCGTTCAAGGCCACCTGCAGATGAGCGCAGAGCTGGTCGCAAATGTCTGAGTTCTGGGGATCCTTCAGCATCGCCAACCCCCAAGATCCTTTGCACCCTAGCTCGAGATTGAGTCGGCTCAATTGTTGGTTAAGGGTTGCTGGTATCAGTTTGTCAAATGTGATGAGATGTCCGTCTTTGGCGCTCTGTTCCCAGTGCACGAGGATGTCGCCTCGTGTTGGGGTGGCTCCTCCTCTCCAGAGTCCAAGCGTGCTCAGTTGCTGCTCCAGTCTGGGTAGAACTCCCTGTTCCCAGTTGATCAGCTGATGCTTCTTCAGTGCATTGACCGTCCAGTCAGCGTTTGATGCCTCGGCGAGATGCTTGGGTGCCATGGCACCGATCTGGAAGCTTGCCAGTGGAATGATCTGGATGTTCGTTTCGCTCTTGCTGAGCTCTTGCAGCGAGGCGCCAAAACGGGTGAAGTACGCATCAACGACACGGTTCTTGAGCAGTTCCAGTGCCCTGCGCGGGCGCCCGTCGCCGCAATAACCCAGTTCCAGTTCGGTCAAGCCTTGGGGATTGAGAAGCTCCTGGTCCCAGGGGTTGATCTCGACCCTGATCTTTCGCAGTCCTTGCAGGCGCGCGAGCTGATGGACCGATCGCTCCAAGTCAAGGAGGTAGCCGTTGCCTTTGGTACTCCAGCTTCTGTTTTCTTTTTTTAGTTGCAGTCTGAAGATCCGAGCGCAGTCGCCGGATTGGCGTGAAATGGTCGATTGAGTCCGCTTCAGGCGTTCTCCGGCGGCCTCTCCACTACCGAGCCAGATCAGGTAGTCAAGGGCCTCGAGTTGATCGATCGAGACCAAAAGGGTCTGCTGACTCGCTCGACTGAGGCTAGCTCTGCTTTGTTGATCTGCTCAGATTTGTTAGGTCTTGATGGAACCCTCTACGGCGTGTCTTACTCCTCCAGGCGCGGCCGCTGTTGGCGTGTTTGCTTGACCTCTCCGCGCCGCTTCTTCCCTTCAACACGCCGCCGCTGGGATGCCCGTGTGGGTTGGGTTGGCTTGCGCGGTTTGGGATCGCTTTGCAAGGCGCTCCGTAGTAGCGATCCGAGTTTCTCGAGCGCCGCCTGACGATTGAGGTATTGCGAACGGTGCTCGCTGGCGCAAACCCGCACCACGCCATCGCAGAACCGGCGCAGTAGGCGTAGCCGTTGATCAGCGCTGAGACTCGCGGCGTTGTGGAGATCAAGACTCAGCTCAACAGCGGTCTCGACTTTGTTGACGTTTTGCCCGCCGGGTCCGCTGCTGCGTGTGAAGCTCCAGCGCAGTTCGCGTGCAGGAATCTGAAGGCGTTGGTTGACGACGAGATCGAACGGCTGGGGCATCAGAGCCGTTCACGCCATCGAACCACGGCCTCGCTTCTGCGCAGCCGCTGCACTGCGTAATAAGCCCCGCCGATGGCCAGCGCCGCCCGGATGGAGTACCAGCTCATGGTCCAGAGCAGCAGCCGCGCCAGCATCAGAAAGGCCAGCACCCAGATCAACCGCCACAGCAGGACCAACCAAAGCGGCGTCTTTCGTGCACTCATGCTGCGCGCTTGGGAGCCCTTTCATCTCTAGATGACGACCTTGGCCGAAGGGCAACGACGCGTCCCTGATGCCGTTGCCGGTGACGCCTGGTTTCCTCGACGTAGAGCCCCCAGCCCAGCGCAGCAGAGGCGCCCAGAACAGCCAGTGCAAGCAAGGTCCCAAAGCTCTCCATCGTTTCTCCGGCGCAGGGGCTATGGCTTGTCCTGCTGTTTAACGTCTACCCAGAAGGTGTCAACGATGCATGCCCTCCAAACCTCGCAATCGTCTTGGTGAGGTTTACGGGCAGCTCACCGTTCTTCGAGCTTCGGAGCGCCGCAGCGCGTCCGGTAATGCCTATTGGTGGTGCCGCTGCAGCTGTGGCCGTGAACGGGAAGTGCCCAGTGACAAGCTCTCCCACAACCTGGCAAGGAGCAAGCCCGTCATCACGGCTTGTTTGCAGTGTTCAAGGGAGCTTCAAATCGAAGCTGTTTGCGCCAAAAACGATCGCGAGGAACGCGAGCGCCGCCAGGCCGCCCTTGAGGCCCGCGCGGCGTTGAAGGGCTTGGTGCCTGAGCGTTGGCTGCAGCTGCCCCTGACCGATGCCCATGCTCGCGAGCTCGGTCAGGTGTTGTTCTTTCGAGGCACGCGCTGCCTGCGCGACCACTTGGCCCCCTACCGGATTAACGGCGGTTGTCAGGCCTGTGCCGGCCAAACCCCGTCGGCTCTCTAGGAGGGTGAACGCTGCCAGAGGCGCTCAAGGGCTGCTCGTACCTCGCGATCGGAGCGCGGCTGCACCAGCTTTCTGGTCCGGAACGGTTGGGTCAGTCTCCAGAATTTGAGGCCTGCCGCCAGGGCAAAGACGCACCAAGGGAGCAGCAGCCAGAGTTCTGAGGTCAACAGGAGCTCGTCTTGCGTTGGCGGCACGTTTCAGGATCGTCCATTCTTTGCAGGCAGGCAATCGGAGCGGACCGTGAATGAGGAGCTGCGGTTTGTGCTCATGCTGTTGGCCCTGGCCATTGCGCCAGTTGCGCTGCTCTTCTGGGCTTGGATTCGACTGCTGCCTCAGAATGCCTCCAGCATCCGCCCTGCCATGACGGCTCAGCCTGCCCCTGAATCTCTTGGAGATGCCCGGCAGTCCCACGACTTCGACACCCAGAAGGAGCTCCACCAGCAGATTCGGAACGATCCCGATTACGACGATTGGGAGTACGGCACCGAACCCCTCCCCCATGAGGCGTGGGTGGAGCGCTCTGGCGCTCAGTCCAGCAAGGGTTGAGCCACCCCCCTCAGGGTCGGCGCCTGGAGCGTCCTCGAATCGGTTTGATCAGCAGCAGGCTTAAGGCGCAGCACAGGGCTGTGAGCAGCCAAACGCTCACCCCATGACCATCGCCATCCAGCAGCACCCCCGCCAGCAGCGGTGCGGCAAACGCACTGAGCGCAAAGCACTGGGAAAACAACGCCATGGCAAGACCGCCATGGCCGGGTGGACTCAGTTCCACCACGGCCTCAGTGGCCGTAGGCAGGAAGGCGGCCTCCCCCAGGGCAACCAAGATCAGCGCCAGGGCCACCAGGCCCACGCCGTGCTGACTCAAGGCTGAGAGTGCCAGCAGCAGGGTCCCTGCGCTGAAGCAGATCATGCTCAAGCTGAGGCCGCTGGCCACTGGCCGCCTGGCCAGTTTCTGGCCCACGGGCCATTGGATCAGCATCAGCAGCCCCAGTTGCAGGCCAATGAGGAGAGCGCTGAGGCTTTCAGGTTGGGCTGCGCGCTGCAGCCCGCCGCGCACCAGATCCAAGGGCAGAGCGCTCTGCATCAGCGCAGGAATCGATGTAGCCACAACGGCGAGCCCCAGCATCGGCAGGAGCCCCGGTAGCCAGGTCATGAGGGGCGCGGCATCGAGACCTGCGGCCTTGCTGTTGAGTGCTTGGGGCAAGGGCCGATGCAGCAACAGTGCAGCGAGAGCGGCGATGGCAGCGATATCCACCCAGTACACCCCTCGGAGAATGCCTGCCGCAGCCAGCAGGGAGCCGCAGAGGGTGCCGGCGGCAACGCCGCAGGCATCGGCGCTGCGCACCAGCGCGTAGCCGCGCGCTGAGGGCAGGGGAGGTGAGCACAGGGGCACGGCCAGCTCGACGGCAGGCCAGTAGAGGCCACCCGCCAGACCCAAGAACAGTTGGCCAATGATGTAGCCCTGGAGTTCCTGGGCTCCGAGCAAACAGCTGTCGCCAATCAAGCCGCTCAGGGCGGCCAGCAGCACGGGGGTGCCGCAGCTTCGGCCCTGATCCAGCAGCGCACCGCTGGCAAAGCGGCCCAACGTGCCGGCCAGGGCTGCCAGGGCCAGTCCGAGTCCCACCGCAGAGGCGCTGAACTGCACCTGGTGAAAGACCATGGGCGTCAGGTAGAGAACTCCCCCTGCCCCAAAACTCGCCACCAGCCGCACACTGGCCAGCTCCCGGAGTGGCACGGGAAACTGGTGCCACCAGGCCTCGATTCGTGGTTGCAAAAAGCCGCTTGCGAGCCGTGTTGGCCAGTCTGCTGTCAGGGCTGATGGGCCTGGGGCCGCTGGCCCCGCTGCAGGCCGCTGAGCAGTTGCAGATCCGCTTTGACGGATTGGACCTGCCCCTGAACCTCCAGGAGCTGGAGCAATGGAATGCCCAGCCGGAGCGTTCCGTGGGGGAGCTGGCCCGTTGGCTGTCGCTGTTGGATCCCGCCAGTCAGCTGCAGCTGCGTCAGTTGCTGCGGGCTCCATTGGTCAAAGAGCGCTCCTTTACCCAGCAGCTGCTGCGCAGTTGGGCCGGCCGCCGCGTGGCGGAGGAACTGGGTGTGCTGATCAGCACGGAGAACGGCAATGCCGGCCCCCTGATGCTGAGCACGCTGAATGGTCTGCTCAAGCAGCAGCAGCAGGTCACCACCTTGGAGTTGCTCCGCGCCGTTCCGGCGCAGCAGCTCAACATCAACCTCGACGGTCTGCAGCGCTTGGCCAGCCGTTGGCGTCAGCAGTTGGATCAGCAGAAGCAGGCGCTGGCGGCACTCCAGAGCCTGCCGCTCGCGCCGCGTACGCCCCTGCTCCCCCTCTCCGATGGGGTGCTCCTGGAGCGTGGATCATCCCTATCGCTCCAGGCTCCACGCTCTGCTCCCAGCCTGCGGCGACTGCGGGTCGTCCATCGCCTGGAGCCGCTGGAGCTGGAGATTTGGTCGGCGCCTGCCGCCCAGCCGTGGATTTTGCTGATGCCGGGCTTGGGCGGAAGTGCCAGTCAGTTGCGCTGGCTGGCTCAGGCGCTGCATCAACGCGGCTGGTCTGTCGTGCTGCTGGACCATCCCGGCAGCAACGAGCAGGCGGTGCGTGAGCTGCTGCAGGGCCGCAGGCTTCCCCCAGGGGCCGAGACCCTGCGGGGCCGGGTGCTGGATGTTCAGGCCGTCGTGGCGGCGGTGCAGGCCGGTTCGCTGCCTCGCTTGGGCGACCAGGTGGTCTTGATGGGCCATTCCCTGGGCGGCGTCAGCGCACTGCTGGCCGTGGGTCTGCGACCTGAACCTGGCCTGGTGCGGCGTTGCAAGCGGGCTCTGGCGGATTTGCCGTTGATCAACGTGTCACGGCTCTTGCAGTGCCAGCTTCCTGAGGTGCCGCTGCCAGCCCCGCAGCCCCTGGCGCAACCGGTGGCGGCGCTGGTCAGTTTCAACGGCTTTGGCAGTTTGCTGTGGCCCAACCGAGGCCTCCGCGGTTTGCAGGCTCCCGCCCTGCTGGTGGGAGGCAGCCTGGATCTGATCACACCACCGGTGAGTGAGCAGTTGCGCCTGTTTGTTCCGGACGCCAACCCCAGCAGTCGCCTCGTGCTGATTGAGGGGGCCAGTCATTTCTCGCCGGTGCGGATTCAGGGCGGTGAGCAGCAGCCCCTGTTCAGGTTCGGCGAAGAGCTGGTGGGTGTTGATCCCGCCCGGGTGCAGGCCTTGATCCTCAGCCTGACCAGCGAGTTTCTGCAGGGCTTGGCCTTGCCTGAAGGATCCCGCGAGCTTCCCCCGCAGCGGCGCCGGCTCGGTGGTGTGAGCGCCTATGTGCTCGATCAGTCCCTGGCACGGCAGTGGTTGCGGGAGGTGTCAGCTAGAAGTTCACCCGTGGATCCAGAAGCGCCACCAGCAGATCCACCAGCACGCTGATTCCCACCACCAGCGCGGCCACGACCACGACGATTCCCTGCACCACCGGATAGTCCCGCTGACTGATGGCTTCCTGCAGGCGAAAGGCGATGCCGGGCCAGGAGTAGGTGACCTCGATCAGTAGGGCACCTCCGATCAGCGAGGCCACCGTGATCCCGGCAATGGTCAGGACCGGCAGGAGGGCATTGGGCAGGGCATGGCGCAGCACGACCCGTCGCTCAGAGAGGCCGCGCGATCGAGCTGCCTCGACGTAATCGGAATCCAGAGCGCGACGAAGGTTCAGCCGTAGAGCGTTGGCAAAGATGCCGCTGAGCAGAAATCCCAGCGTGCAGGCCGGCAGAACCAGGTGCCGCAGGCTTCCCCAGAACTGCGCAGCATCGCCAGCCAGGAGGCTGTCGAGCAGATAAAAACCGCTCCCTTGGGGCGGAACCAACGTGGCGGGAAAGCGGCCTCCCACCGGTAGCCAACCCAGCCACACCGCAAAGACCAGCTGCACGAGCATGGCGGCCCAGAACGGGGGCATGGCATAGGTGCCGATGCCGTAAAGCCGTGCGGCGAAGTCAAGTTTTCCCTCCGGTCTGGCGATGCCGCTGAAGCCCACGGCCAGCCCCACGGCGGCAGCCAGCAGCAGTGCCGTCAGGCCCAGCTCCAGGCTGGCGGGGAGGCTTCGCCCAATCACCGCCGAGACCGGTTCTTGGTTGGTCAACGAGAGCCCTAGCTGACCCTGCAGCAGATCGCCCAGATACCGCCAGTACTGCACCAGCAGGGACTGATCCAGGCCCAGTTGTTGCCGCAGAGCATCCCTGGCGGCCTGGGGTGCTCGGGTGCCGAGCAGGGCATCAATGGGATCACCGGGGGCGACACGCAACAGCAGAAACACCAGGCTGGCGATCAGCCACAACATCAGAGGCACCAGGGCCAGGCGACTGGCGATGTAGCCAAGGAGGTGACGGCGACGACTCATCAGCGGCGGCTCTCCAACTCCTGCAGGAGCACCCGCCCTGAGCCATCAAAACGCGGTGGTTTCAGATGCGCCTGGGCCCAGGCGCGAGGCGTCACCTGCCAGATCGGGATGTAGGCGGCTCCCTGGGCAGCCAGCTGCTGCACCCGCTGCAGCCGAGCCCGCCTCGGGGCACCGCTTTCAGCTTCGCTTTGCTCAAGCAACGTTTGCACTCCGGCACCGCTCCAGAAGCTGCCGAAGGCCACACTGCTTCCCTTCAGGCAGCGCTCCCCTTGGCTTTCGCTGCAGGCCAGCATCGGCGCCAGGTAAACATCGGGGTCGGGGTAGTCGCCGACCCAGTCCAGGACGATCATCGGGTAGACGCCCTGCTCCAGTTGGCGATAGGCAGTCGTCGATTCCACCCCCGTCACCTCCAGTTCCACGCAGTCTCCGAGGTCCTTGCTCAGCTGGGCTTGCCAGGTGAGCGCGAAGAGGCGATCAGAGGGCACATTGGAGCGGAAGGTGAGCGGCAGTTTCAGGCGCTTGCCGGTGCAATAGCCGGATTGCTGGTAGAGGGCCCGGGCGGCCTTGGGGTTGTAGGGGGGCCAGGCGGGTGGTTCGGAGCCCGCGAGCGGTGGGGGCACCAAGGAGCGCAGCGGTGGTCGTAGTCCAAAGCTCACCCGCTGGCTGATCAGGGGGCGATTGACGCTGAGGGCAACGGCTTGCCGCAGGGACGCTTGGTTGAAGGGCGGCAGTTGGCTCATCAGCGTGAGGTAGCCGATTTCCGCAGCAGGCCCTGATCCCATGGTCAGCTCGCCACGCTTGGCCTTGGCATTGAGGGCTTGCTGCTGATCGCTCTCGAGGCCGCTGGAGATCAGCACATCCACTTCGCCGCTCAGCAGGGAGCCATAGAGCGCCGTGGAGTTGCTCAGGGTGATCAGATGAATGCCCTGGTTTTTGGGTTGTGCACCCCAGTACTGCTTGAAGGGCAGCAGCTGTTGCTTCTGCGGGCTGAAGCTCGCCAGTCGGTAGGGACCTGTGCCAACAAAGCGCTGGGGGAGGGATCGCTGGGCGAAGTCCCGGTAGGCAGTGGGGGAGACAGGAGCAAAGTTGACCGAGCTGAGCAGAGAGGCCAACGCGCGATAGGGGCGTTGCAGGCGCAGCTCCAGTTCATAGGGACCGCTGGCCCTGACCGAACGGATCCGGTCATCGAGCAGATAGCTGAGCTTCCCGAGTCGGCGGAACCGCTCCAGGTTGAACACCATGGCCGCCGCGTCAAAGGCGGTTCCGTCGTGGAAGCGCACCCCTTGCCGTAGCGGAATCCGGGCCGTCAGCCCATCGGCACTGAACTGCGGCAGGGCCGTTGCCAGCCGCGGTTGTAACTCCCCCCGGGAATCTGCGGCGTAGAGGGAATCACCAACAGCACTGAGCAGTTGGGTGCCAGCAAAGCTGAAGACGTCGACGGGATCGACGGATTCCAGCGCGCTCTTATTGGCCACCACCAGTTGTCCCTGAGGGTGGGGCGGTTGGCAGCCCATCAGCAGCTGCAGAGCTGGCAGCAGGGCGAGTCGGCGGAATGCAGCGGTGGAGCGTGAGATGGCGGCTGCGGCCAAGCCCCGCTATTCAAGCGTTCTTGATCCGTTGCCGCAGAGCTTCCTGGTCGTTGCTCTCGACCTGTTGCAGTGAAATTTCAAAGACCGGTGAGCCATGGCGCTCAAGGGGCCAGCGACGCACCCAGCAGAGATCGCGGGAGTCGTCGATCCCAATCACTTGATAGATCTGCTGGTCGCTGCTCAAGGTGATGCAGTCGCCCTGATGGAGATCCCGCGAAGGACTCCCCCGAAGGGGACTGGAGGCAGTCAGCGCAGTCATGACCATGGATGCAGGGGCCGTTGGTCTGAGGCCTGGGGCTGGGCCAACCTTTCCGCATCCCGATCGGTAAAAACGTTCATAGGGATACAAATATGGCTGTGCGTCAGCGGAGCCGGACTCCAGGACAGAACCCCTTGAGCCAGGTCTGGGCAGGATCAGGAGTCTTCAGCCTGGCTCAGGTCTGCTGTCCCGCGCCACCTAGAGGGTGGGCAGGCAGGCGCAGACGGCGTTCACATCCGGCAGGGCCTTGATCGCGGCCAGGGCTTGGCGGAAGTTGCGCTCCAGCACTTCATGGGTGATCACGACGATCTCCGCATCAGCCGGGTCGCCACTGGTCTCGAACTGAACGATGGAGCGGATCGAGACGCCCTGATCGCCAAAGCAGCTGCCGATCCGTCCGATCACCCCGGCCTGATCTCCGGTTTGCAGGCGCACGTAGTAGCGCTGCAGGGTCTCCCCGGGATCCACCAGCTGACAGGAGCGCCAACGGTTGGCCGCCAGCAGCGGATCCAGCTGTCCGCTGGCGCCGGTGGCGGCGCGGATGCCGGCGATGTTCAGGATGTCCGCCACCACGGCCGAGGCGGTGGGGCCTGCCCCGGCACCGGGGCCGTAGAACATCACCCGCCCGACGGGGTCTCCCTCCACAAGGATGGCGTTGTTGACCCCGTGCACTCCCGCCAGGGGGTGGTCCTTGGGCAGCAGGGTGGGGCTGACGCGCACATCGAGCTCGACGCTGCCCGCTGGATCGATGCCCTGGTACTGCGCTTTGGCCACCAGTTTCACCACGTAACCGAGCTGCGCGGCGTAGGTCACATCACAGGAATCCAGGCTGTTGATGCCCTGGGTTGGGATCGCAGCGCGATCGATGGATCCACCGAAGGCCAGGCCCGTGAGGATGGCGATCTTGTCGGCGGCATCTCCCCCCTCCACATCGGCAGCGGGATCAGCTTCCGCATAGCCCAGCCGTTGGGCGTCAGCCAGGACGGCGTCGTACGCGGCTCCCTCATCCGCCATGCGGCTGAGGATGTAGTTGGTGGTGCCGTTGATGATTCCGCTGACCCGCTGGATGCGGTTGCCCCCGAGGGACTGCTTCAGGGGCTCGATGATGGGGATGCCACCGCCAACGGCGGCCTCGATCAACACGTACACCCCCTGCTTGGCCGCTGCCTCAGCGATCTCTTCGCCGTAGCGGGCAATGACGGCTTTGTTGGCGGTCACCACGGGCTTGCCAGCGGCGATGGCAGCCAGGATCAAGCTGCGGGCCGGCTCCAGCCCCCCCATGACCTCCACGACGATGTCGACGGCCGGGTCGTTCACCACGGCCTCGGGGTCACTGCAAAGGATCTCGGCGGGTAGATCCACTGGCCTTGGGCGGTTCAGATCGCGAACCGCCACGCGTTTGAGAGCCAGATCCGCCACCAGGGGATGACGTCCCTCGGGGGTCAGCAGGATTTCGGCAACGCCTGCTCCCACTGTTCCAAGCCCGAGCAAGCCGATGCCGATGGTCATGCCGCCACTGCGCGAAAGGCTGATCCTAGAAATTGACCTGCCTCAGCTCGTTTGGATCAGGCGGCCGTCAGGGCTTGGGCCTGGGCCTGCATCATTTTGAGGATGTTCAGGAAGCCGTTGGCCCGTGATGGGGTCAGGCTCGCCTGCAGACCGGTCTCGCCGATGAAGGTCGGATCGATGCTGGCGGCGGCAGCGGGGTCAAGGCCCTCCAAGCCTTCGATCAGCAGGGCCAGCAGGCCTTTGGTGATGGCGGCATCGGAATCCCCCTGCCAATGAAGCTTCCCCTCCACCAGCTGGCCCACCACGTAGACCTGGGAGACGCAGCCCTTGACCTTGAAGGCGTCGTTGCGGAACTCCTCAGGCAGGGGTTCCAGCTTTTTGGCCAGCCAGAGCACGTATTCGTAGCGGCGCTTGGGATCAGCGGTGCCTTTAAGGCGTTCAACGATCTGATCGAGCTTCTCGCTGCCGGTGGCCATCAAGGATTGCGCCGAATGCGCTGGAGTCCCAGCAGCATGGCAGTTGCACCCATCGCGCTGAGCCAGGCCAACGGGTGGGCGTGGCGCTGCTCTGTGCTGATCCGATCGAGCTGCGCCTGACCGGCTTGCACGGGCATCTCGAGGTAATCCCGGTGACCGGGTCCCCCATCCACCTGCAGCTCCCAGTCGCCATTGGCCTGCTTCGGTAGGGCAAAGCTCAACTGGCCCTTGGCATCGGTTTTGCCCAGTTCCAGGGCATGACCGTCCGGTGCCACCAGGCGAACGATGGCCCCGCTGGTGGGCTCACCACTGGAGAACTGGCTTTCCAGCAGGAGTTGGGAGCTCAGTTGCTCCAGGCGGCTAATGCTGCTTTCGATCCCATGGGCGTGAGCCGCAGGTCCGCTCAGCAGCAGCGCTGCGGCGGCCCAGCCCATCGAGAAGACCCTCAAGCTGACGGGCTGCATCGCGGCAATTGGCATCGGGATTCCCAGTGAAGCGCGCGATCAAGCCCTGTCCAGGCTCCCTTGGCTCAGGCAGACCAGCGGCTGGAGGTTTTGGTTTTGCCGGCCTGGACCATATGAACCATCGAGCTGACCATCATCGAGAGGGCATCGCTCGCCTCGTCGCGACCCTGAAGCTCAGCGGCCAGGACTTGTTCAGCGGCGGTGCCGCGGTTGATCGCCAGGCTTGGACCGCGGCGGTTGCCGGCCTCAGCCTGCTGTTGGCCGGCGTTGATCGCTGAGAGGAACGCGTCGTTGACCTCGAGATCCACCGTGCCTTGCTGTGCTGCGCCAATCCTGGCAAATGGGACTGATCTCTGCGCTCGCGGGCGCCACTGCTCAACAGCTTGCAATCAAGGCGTGATCCAGTGGAGCCCTTCCTCATTCAGCCAGCCGCTGAAGGGCACATCCCAGGGATCCCGCGGCAGTTGCTCCACCAGGCAGGCGCAGGGCACCACCGCCAGGGCAGGTACGGCACGCCAGCAGGGCGCTGCGCGCAGTCGATCAAACCAGCCCCCGCCGTAGCCCAGGCGAAATCCCTTCCGGTCGAGGGCGAGGGCGGGCACCAGCAGGCAGGCCATCTGCTCGGCGCCTAGCACCGCTCCTCCGCTGGGGGCGGGAATGCCGGTGTCATCGGGCTCGAGCGGGGCCCCAGGGCTCCAGGGGAGGTACTCCAACGTGCCCTGGCTGATCCGTGGCAAGGCCAGTCGCCCAGCCAACGGCGGTAGCTCCGCCACAGCACGCAGATCGGTTTCACCTGGCAAGGGCCAGTAGATCCCAATGTGTCCTGTGGCGGCCGCGGCCTGGGGCAGGTGCTCGAGGGCGCTTTGAACGATGGCCGCCCCCACCTGCTCTTGCGCGGAGAGCCGCTGGCGCTTGAACTGCAGGCGTAGGGCCGCTTTTGAGGAACTCGAACACGCCATGGAATGGAGCAACGAGCCGGCTCAGCGCTGAAACCAGCCCGTCAGGGCCACGGCCAGGGCATCGGCGGCGTCATCGGGCCGTGGCGGGGTCTCGAGGCTGAGCTCCCGCATCACGGCATCAAGCACGTCGTCTTTATCGGCATGCCCATGGCCGGCCAGGGCCAGCTTGATCTGCATGGGCGGGAACTCGACCACGGGGATGCCAAAACGGGCCAGGGTCATCATCAGGACACCCCGGGCCTGCACCACAGAGATGGTGGTGCTGGAGCGGTAGAAGAAAAATTTCTCGACGGCGGCCAGCTGGGGCTGCCAGGTGCGGATCAGAACCCGCAGATCACGGGCGATCTCCACCATCCGCTCACCGTCGCTGCGGCCGGGATCGGTCTGGATGATGCCGCAATCCAGCATCCGCTGAGCTCCGCCGGGTCCCTCCTCCACATCGATCACGCCATAGCCCACCCGAGCCAGGCCTGGATCGATGCCGAGGATGCGCATCAGGCGGCCAGGGCCAGCTCGAAGGCGCCGCGGTCGCTGGATTCAGGGCGTTCGAAGACCTTGCAGAACACCTTGACGACGCGGTCGCCGGAGTCGATCTGCTCCAGCGGGTCCTTGCGCAGCCGGTGACGCAGACAGCAGGCCGCGACCCGGGCCACGTCATCTTCGGTGACCTCGGTGCGGCCCTCAAAGGCGGCCAGGGCGCGGGCAGCGCGGTTGGTCACGATGTCGCCGCGCAGGCCATCCACATCCAGTTCTCCGCAGATGGCGGAGATGCGGATGCGCAGGTCGTCGTCGATCTGCACATGCGGCAGGCGGTTTTGAGCTTCCACCACCCGGGCCTGGAGGCCGTCCTGGGTTGCTTGAACCGCGTTGTTGAAGCCGTCGGGGTCGTTGTCGAAGGCGGTGCGCTGATCCACCACCTGCACGCGCAGTTCGGGGTCACGGACGGTGCGCACTTCGACGCTCATGCCGAAACGATCCAGCAACTGCGGGCGCAGTTCTCCTTCTTCTGGGTTGCCAGAGCCGATCAGCACAAAGCGGGCCGGGTGGCGCACGCTCACGCCTTCGCGCTCCACGGTGTTCCAGCCCGAAGCGGCCGAATCCAGCAGCACGTCCACCAGGTGGTCGTCCAGCAGGTTGACCTCATCGACGTAGAGCAGGCCGCGGTTGGCCTTAGCCAGCAGGCCGGGCTCAAACGCCCGCACGCCCTCGCTGAGGGCCTTCTCAATGTCGATGGTGCCGCAGAGGCGATCTTCCGTGGCCCCCAGGGGCAGGTCCACCATCGGCACTTGCCGCTTTTCGGTGGGCAGTTGTTCGCCCTGTTCAGCGCGCTGGCGCACCTCGGCGCTCTGCAGGTCCGGATCGGAGGCCGAGCTGTTGTAGGGGTCGCCGGCCACCACGTCGATCTCGGGCAGCAGGTCAGCCAGAGCGCGGATCGTGGTGCTCTTGCCGGTGCCCCGGTCTCCCATGATCATCACCCCGCCGATGCGCGGGTCGATCACGTTCAGCAGCAGGGCCAGCTTCATCTCCTCCTGACCCACGATGGCGGTGAAGGGAAACACCCTGCGCTTGCGGGCTTGGGTCACGGCTGGAGGCTGGCTGGCGGTGCTGGCGATTGTTTCACAGGCGCCTCAATGGCTTCTGGCAGGAGGCTCAGCACCTGTGGCGGTGTGGCATCGGCCGGATAGATCAGGCGCACCCGCAGTTGACGCTCGCCGCCGGGAGCCAGGCTGATGCTGCCCAGGCTGGGTCCCTGCTGGCCGGAGCGTTGCACCAAATGAAAGCTCTGGCGGCTGGGACGACTGCCGGAGCTCCCATCGAGGCCGCTGACCTCCACACTGCCGCGAAACATCACGGCTGAGCCGGGCTTGGCCTGGAAGCGGAGCCCGCCGATGGCTTGATCGCTCTTCAAGGGAGATTCCAAGGCCAGTTGCAGGGTCACGGGTGCCTTGGAGCGATTGCAGAGCGGAATGCTGATGTCGTACGCCACGCCGTAGTTGCCATGGGCCGCCCAGGCCGTGCCCGGGTAGAAGGCCTTGAGCTCAGCGGTTTGCACTTGGCCCGTGCCCAGACGTCCCCGCTCGAGCGAGGCGATGGGCCAGGAGATGGGCGCCCGGCTCGCGGAGAGGCAGCTGCGCTTGGGGTCGGTGATGGTGCCGCTCCAGGTGCTCCCGACCTGCACGCCGCTGACACGGGAATAGACCATGCGACCGCTGGCGCCCCGGGGAGTGGGCTCGTGTTCCTTCGGACTCATGAGCCCAGAGCGCAGCAGCGCCTGCAGGGCTTCGGCGCTGGGGGGCTGTTCAGCGTCACCAAAGGCGGCCACGCTGGCCAGGCTCAGGGGGCCATCGCTCTGGAGACGCAATTGCAGGTTGCGTCCGTTGAGCAGGGGATCCAGTCCCCGCACAGGTAGGGGAAGCAGGACCAAGGTGCTGATCTGGCCGGGTGCCAAGGTCCAGCGGTTGGGCAGCAGGGCGTTGCGCTGCCGCAACAGCAATTCGGTGGCAACGCGGCTGCCGGGGCCGGAGTAGGTGGCTCCGTCCTGGCGCATCAACGCGGGCAGCGGCAGGAAGGGAGCCTGGGGTTGACTCGCGTCCGTGGCTTGTGAGAGCGCTGTGGAGCCCGCCAGCAGCGAGAGATTGACCGGTTGATCACCGCGTGGCTCGGCCAGCACGGCCAGCCAGAGGGTGGAGTCGAGGCTTTCAGGCTTACCGGCGTAGACGTGATGGCTGAAGAGGTCAAAACGACCGTTGAGGGGCAGATCCAGGTGGGCGGAAGGGTTCTGCCCCGGCACCTTGGGAAATGTCGAGAGCAGGATCCCAGGGCCACTGATCAGCTCGGGGTTGTTGTCGTTGATCAGCAAGACGCTGTCCAGCTTTCCGGGGAGCGCTTCCACCGCCTGCGGACGCAGCAGTGGCGCTGGAGCGGGCGGAGTGGCGGCGAGCAGCAGGGGCAGGGTCATCGCGCTGGGGCCGCGGCGGGTTGACGGATCAGGGTTTTGGCGATTTCTCCAGCCATGGCGCGGATCAAGTTGGTGGAGCGGGGATCGTTGAACGGTCCTTTGACCATGAAGGCCGCCACGGCGCGTTTGCCATCGGGCAGTTCGATCAAGCCCGCATCGGCGTAGGCAATGCCGATGTCCCCGGTTTTGTTCAGCACGGTGACGCCCCGAGCCAGGAGCTCGCTATCGGGGTCGGCGGAATCGCCGCCGAGGCCCATCAGCAATCCCAGGGGCAGCAGCGTGTTGGTGCGGGATTTGCCCATGACTTCACGGAACAGGTCCCGGGCTCTGGGGCTCAACTTCTCGCCGGTATCCACCAGAGCGATGGAGCGGGCCAGGTCATAGGCACTGGTGGTGTTGGTGCCCTCGAGATCGGGAAGCCAGTTGTTCACCACGGTCGAGGTCAGGCCCATGGCCTGGAAGCGAGCGTTGAGGATCGTTTTGCCCCCCAATCGCTTGATCAGCAGGTTGGTGGCGCTGTTGTCGCTGACGCGGATCATCTCGGTGGCGGCCTCCCAGAAGGGGAAGCGGGTGCCGACCGGTTTGTTGGCCATCCAGCCGGCCCCGCCGCCCACCACTTCCTTGGTCAGGGGGAGGGGTTCGTTCCAGCGCAATTTGCCGGTATCGAGCTCTTCAAGGCCGGCCAGCAGGATCGGGGTCTTGATGGAGCTGGCTGCGGGCAGCGGCCGCTGAGGCGCGAGTTCGGCGTAGCGGCCGTCATCGAGCACGAGCAGATAGCCGCTTACCTGCAGATCCTTCTGGGTGGCGGCCAGTTGAGCCCAGCGCTGGCTGAGGGCTGTCAGTTCGTTCTTCGCTTCAAAACGACCGAGATCCAGGCCTCCGGGAAGCTGTTTGGCAGGACCGCTCAGCAGCGCTTTCGGTTTGGCGGCTTCGGTGGCGCTCTCACTCAGTTTTGGCGCCAGCAATTTCAAGCTGGTCCCGGCGATCACGCCAAGTCCCAGGCCCATCACCAGGAGGCGCAGCACCAGCCGCATGGGGGCTGCCAGGCCATTGCTGCTGGGGCGTGGAGGGCGGCTGGCGCTCACAGGCGGAGGGGGAACGGCTGGGCCCAGACGTTAAGGGCAGTGCCGCTGTGCTGCCCAGCGCAGTTGCCGCACCATGCCCCGCAACAGAGCGACTTCGGGTTCGCGAATCTGCGCTCGCTGCAGCAGGGCCCGCAGTTTTGACATCCGCGCTTCCGCCGTGTGGGGGTACAAAAAACCGACCTCAAGCAGGAGGGACTCGGCATCGCTGAGGGCCGCCTCCAGGCTGCCGCGAGCGCAGAGGTCATCGCCTCGGCTGGCGGGCTCTGGCCCATCGCTGGTTTGGCACTGCTGCCACTCGTGCAGGCAGATCGCCACCGCATGGGACAGGTTCATGGAGGCGTAGGCCGCGCTCGTGTCGAGCCGAAGAATGCGTCCTGCCTGCAGCAGCTCCTGGTTGCTCAGTCCACGATCCTCGCGGCCAAAGACCAGGGCGGCCTCGCAGTGGCCTGGGGCTTCAGCCAGCCAGCTGAGGCTTTCGCGCGGTCCGCTCAGGGGAAGGGCTTCTTCTTCCATCCGTCCGCTCGTGGCCACCACCCGCTGGCAATCCGCCAGCGCCGCACTCAGGTCGGGAAAGACCTGGGCCTGCTCGAGCAGGGCTTCGGCGTGGACGGCCATCAGCCGTGCCTCCTCGCCGAGGTGATCACAGCGGGGCGCCACCAGGCGCAGTTGAGAGATGCCGAAGTTGGCGCAGAGCCGCGCGACGCTGCCCACATTCAGGGGGCCTGCCGGCTCCACCAGGACCACCGACAGGCTCACGAGAGGGTGTGGAGGTAGGCCAGAAGATCAGCCATGGCTTGCGGTTCGGGTTGGAAGCGCGGCATGGGAGGGGTGCGGCCACTGACCACCTGTTGAATCAGCTGCCGGTCGTTTTTACGGGCATCGACGCGGTGCAGGTTTGGTCCCACCAGGCCTTGAGCGGCGATCCCGTGGCAGCCAGCGCAGTTGATCAAAAACAGTTGTTCCCCCTGCTCCATCGAACCGGCGAGCTGCAGGGTGCTTCGGGTGTAGGGGTCGCTCCGCGCAGCAGGCAGGAAGACCGCTCCCACCACCACGGCCACACAAATCAGGGCCGCCACCACCAAGCCGGGGATCAAGCCGCGCTGCTGGTTGGCCGCTGCGGATGGAGCGTCAGCGGTTGGTGGCTGTGCAGTCACGGTTGGTAGAGATCGGTCACGCAGACCGCCAGGCGCGTGGGAGAATTGTGCAACCAAAGCTGGTTGCTCCTTCCATGATCGAACCCCTGCTCTGCGGCATCGTGCTCGGTCTGATCCCCGTGACACTGGCGGGCCTGTTCGTTGCAGCCTGGAATCAGTACCGCCGCGGCAGCGCTCTGGGCGGCTGATCTCAAGCCTGGGACACCAGCAGAACACTGCTGGTCCCATAGCTTTTTTGCTTGTTGAGCACCCAGCCCGCCGGAAGCTCCGGCGGGTTTTTTGTGGCGTACTCCAGCAGCGCTTGCCCCTGGGGTTGCAACCAGCCCCGTTCTCTAATTGCTTGCAGCAGCGGGCCATAGAGCCCTGCTGCGTAGGGCGGATCGGCGTAGATCAGATCAAAGGGATGCACGGTCGCGGAGTTGAGCCAGCGCAAGGCTTCCTGGTGAATGACCTCCACCGCTGGAGCGCTCGCCAGGCCTGAGGCCACCAGCTGCAGATTGCTGCGGGCCACTTGGCTGATGGCGCGGTCTTGCTCCACGGCCACCACCTGAGCGGCTCCCCGCTGCAGCGCCTCACAGCCCATCACGCCACTGCCGCAACACAGATCCAGCCAGCTGGCCTGGGGCAGCTCAGTGGCCAGCATGTTCATCACCGCCAGCCGGACCCGCGAGGCCGTGGGCCTGGCCTTGTCTCCGGGGGGACTCTGCAGCTTGCGGCCGCCGCTCAGGCGCAGGCTCATGGGCGCTGCTCAACCCAGCGCAACCAGCGCCGCAGGATTTGCTCACCAGCAACCCCTGATTTCTCCGGGTGGAACTGACAGGCCCCGACGCTGCCGCTCCAGACCGCCGCGGTCACTTGGCGATCGGCAAAGCGCACCGAGGTCGTGACGCAGTGGGGATCTTGCGGTTCTGCGGCAAACGAATGCACGAAATAGACCCATCCCGCCTCCTCTCCCTCGGGGAAGAGCGGGGAGGGGTGGACCCTTTGCAGGGGCTCCCAGCCCATGTGCGGAATCGGGTACCCACTGACGCGGGGTAGGGCCGCGATGTGCCCCTTCAGCAGTCCCAGTCCGCGGGCCTCACCTTCATCGCTGCTCTCAAAGAGCAACTGCAGGCCCAGGCAGATGCCCAGTAGGGGACGCGCTGCGCTGCACCAGGCTTGGATCGCCGGCACAAGGCCCGAGGCCTGAAGACGCTCCATGGCTGGATCGAAGGCTCCGACGCCTGGGAGCACCAGGGCCTGACAGTCCGTCATCTGCTCGGGAGCCTGCACGCCGATGACCTCAGCACCAAGCCGCTCAAAGGCCCGCTGCACGGAGTGCAGGTTGCCCATGCCGTAGTCGATCAGGCCGATGCGTGTCATGGACAAGGCGGAACGGTGCAGATCCGTTGGCCAGGTTGCTCGATCGCGGGGTCAACCTCGAAGGGCAGGGCATTGAGCCGGTCGATCAGGCGGTAGAGCAAGCCGATGCGCCGCCGGTCGAGGTGGAAGCGCAGGCAGGGGCGCAGGATCCCGTTGCTGTCGCAGCTTTCGCCTTGGCTGATGCTGCCTTCATCCACTAGATCATCAAACTCACGGTTCAGAACGCTGAGGGTCTCGCTGGGAATGGGACTGTGCAGCAACAGCTCCATCCGGTCCTCCGCAAATTGAGCGGTGTGGAACACCCGGTAGAAGTGACAGATGTGTTCCATGGCTTCAGCCGCCGTACTGGCCTGCATCAGCAGGCTGGTGTCCTCCGGGGAAATCAGTCCGCGGCTGGCCAGGCCCTGCTGAATGTCCTGCAGCCAGTCAGGCCAGAAGTGATCACCGCTCGGGGCCAGCATCACCAGGGGGATCGGCGGGGTGCGACCGGTCTGGATCAGGGTGAGGGATTCAAACAATTCATCGAAGGTTCCGAATCCACCCGGCATCACCACCAGGGCATCGCTCTCCCTGAGAAAGAAGAGTTTGCGGGTGAAGAAATAACGGAAGTGGAGTAACCGCCCATTGCAGGCATTCACGTAGCGGTTGGCGTGCTGCTCAAAGGGCAGGTCCACATTCAGGCCAATGCTGTTTTCGCAGCCCGCCCCACTGTTGGCGGCTTCCATGATTCCGCCCCCGGCGCCCGTCATCACCTCAAAGCCGCGGCTGACAGCCTCGACGGCCAGTTCCTGGGCCAGGCGGTAGGCCGGTTCTTCTGGGTTTGTGCGAGCCGAGCCAAACACCGTGACCTTGCGGGTCTGGCGGTGGGGAGCGAAGACGCTCAGTCCATCACGAATGTCCGCGAGGGCACCATTGATCAGGCGCCATTCATCGGGGTCACTGCTGCCGCGGGCTATCTCCAGCAGGCTGACGATGCTGCGTTCAATGGCCCGGCGTTGGGGGTGATCCTGCAGGGCGGTCCCCAGGGCCTGTAGCGGGCTTTGCTCCATCGGCTGCGGGTGAACGGCCATCAAAAAAGCCCGGCACAGGGCCGGGCTTGGAGACTACCGGGCAGTCGTGATCAGAGGTACTTGGAGATGGTGCCGGAGAGGGTGGTCTTGGGCACAGCGCCGACAACGGTGTCCACCTTTTGACCGTCCTTGAACACCATCAGGGTGGGGATGCTGCGGATGCCGTACTGGCTGG
>JBMSIW010000001.1:0-66566 GCA_049418265.1 Vulcanococcus sp. | reverse complement strand
TCTCCAGATCCACCTCCAGCACCCGGCGCATGCGGCTGGTGGCGATCACCAGGGCCGGTTGCTCCGCCAGGGCGCCGCCCGAGAGGCCCGTGCCACTGCCGCGGGCGATGAAGGGCACCTCCAATTCGTTGCAGAGGCGCACCACCGCCGCCACCTGCTCAGTCGTGTCGGGGAGCACCACCAAGGGCGGTTGATGGCGATGCAGGGTCAGTCCATCGCAGTCGTAGGCCAGCAACTCCTGACGCTTCGACACCACGGCACGCTGCGGCAAAAAAGCCCGCAACCGGCGCTCAACCAAGCCCCAGTCAGGATTCACAGCGTCCCCAGGACCACCGCATGACCATAACGAGCTGGAACGCTCTGGACCGCTGGGCCGGCGATTGCGTAAGGATGGTCGACGCTTAAGCCCCCTGCAGGGGCGGACAGCCCTCTCCACGTCTGCGGATTCCGTTTTGACCTCGGCTCCTGTTTCGGCACCTGTGCACAACACCACCCGGTCCCAGGAACTCTTCAGTGCCGCCCAGAAGCTGATGCCAGGCGGCGTGAGCTCACCGGTGCGCGCCTTCCGCTCCGTGGGCGGCCAGCCGATCGTCTTCGATCGGGTCAAGGGGGCCTACGCCTGGGACGTCGACGGCAACCGCTACATCGATTACATCGGCAGCTGGGGCCCTGCCATCTGCGGCCACGCCCATCCCGAGGTGATCGCCGCGCTGCATGACGCCCTCGAGAAGGGCACCAGCTTCGGCGCGCCCTGTGCCCTGGAGAACCAGCTGGCCGAGATGGTCATCGATGCGGTGCCCTCGGTGGAGATGGTCCGCTTCGTGAACAGCGGCACCGAGGCCTGCATGTCCGTGCTGCGCCTGATGCGCGCCTTCACGGGCCGCGAAAAGATCATCAAGTTCGAGGGTTGCTACCACGGCCACGCGGACATGTTCCTGGTGAAGGCCGGCTCCGGCGTGGCGACCCTGGGTCTGCCCGATTCCCCCGGCGTGCCCCGCACCACGGCGGCCAGCACCCTCACCGCTCCCTACAACGACCTCGAGGCGGTGAAGCAGCTCTTCGCCGAAAACCCCGGCGAAATTGCTGGTGTGATCCTCGAGCCGATTGTTGGCAACGCTGGTTTCATCACCCCCGAGCCCGGCTTCCTCGAGGGCATCCGCGAGCTGACCAAAGACAACGGCGCCCTGCTGGTGTTCGACGAGGTCATGACGGGCTTCCGCATCAGCTACGGCGGCGCCCAGGCCAAGTTCGGCGTGACCCCTGACCTCACCACCATGGGCAAGGTCATTGGTGGTGGCCTGCCGGTGGGTGCCTACGGCGGCCGCGCCGACATCATGAGCATGGTGGCCCCCGCCGGCCCCATGTATCAGGCCGGCACCCTCAGCGGGAACCCCCTGGCCATGACCGCGGGCATCAAGACCCTCGAACTGCTCAAGCAGCCCGGGAGCTATGAGCGCCTCGAGGCCATGACCAGCCGCCTGATCAGCGGCATCCTCGATGGAGCCCGCAGCGCCGGTCTGCCCATCACCGGTGGTTCCGTCAGCGCCATGTTCGGCTTCTTCCTCTGCGAAGGCCCCGTGCGCAACTTCGAGGAGGCCAAGGCCGCCGACACCGAACGTTTCGGCAAGCTGCACCGCGCCATGCTCGAGCGCGGCATCTACCTGGCCCCCAGCGCCTTCGAGGCGGGCTTCACCTCCCTGGCTCACTCCGAGGAGGACATCGACGCCACCATCGCGGCCTTCCGCGAGTGCTTCGCGGCGGTGGCCTGAGATGCAGCGGCGGTTCCTGCTGTCGGCCGGAGCCGCGGCAGGAGCGGCCGGCCTACTCAGTGCCTGCCGCATCCGCAAAGCCGGTGACACAGCTGGGGGCAGCGGCCCCCAGGTGCGCTGGCGCATGGCCACCAGCTGGCCCCACTCCCTGGACACCATCTACGGCGGTGCCCTGACCATCAGCCGCCGGGTCAAAGAGCTCAGCGGAGGCAGCTTTCAGATCGAGCCCTATGCCGCCGGCGAACTGGTGCCTGGCCTGGAGGTGCTCGATGCGGTGCAGAACGGTTCGGTCGAGTGCGGCCACACCTCGAGCTACTACTACGTCGGCAAAAACCCCGCCCTGGCCTTTGGCACGGCCGTGCCCTTCGGTCTGACGGCCCAGCAGCAGAACGCCTGGCTCTACGACGGCGGGGGCAATGACGCCATCAACCGCCTCTACGGCGACTTTGGGGTGATCAGCTTCCCGGCCGGCAACACCGGCGCCCAGATGGGTGGCTGGTTCAAACGGGAACTGGCGGGCCTGACCTCCCTGCGGGGCCTGAAGATGCGCATCCCCGGCCTTGGCGGCAAGGTGATGGCCTCCCTGGGGGTGAACGTGCAGGTGCTCCCCGGCGGGGAGATCTACCTGGCCCTCGATCGCGGTGCCATCGATGCAGCCGAATGGACGGGGCCCTACGACGACGAAAAGCTGGGACTGCCTCGGGCGGCCCGCTTCTACTACTACCCGGGCTGGTGGGAGCCGGGTCCCACCCTGGCTGCCCTGGTGAACCAGCAGGCCTGGCGGAAGCTGCCCCAGGAGTACAAGGCGATGTTCAGTACGGCCTGCTACGAGGCCAACCTGGCCATGCTCAGCCGCTACGAGAGCCTCAACGGCGCCGCCCTGGAGCGGCTCGTCAGCGGTGGCACCCAACTGCGGTTCTACGGCGAGGGCATCTTGAAGGCTGCCCGCGCTGCCACCGATCAACTCTTCGCGGACAGCGCTCGCGGCAGCGGCGATTTCAGGCGGGTCTACGAGCAGTGGAGCGGCTTCCGCCAGCAGATCTGGAACTGGAACCGCATCAACCAGCTGCCCTATGACCAGTTCAGCTTTGGCCAGCTCGGTTCAGGCGCTGCTGAGCCATGAACCGCCCTGATCTGCCGGAGGGCATTGACCGCCTCAACCGCTGGGCCGGCTGGCTTGGCAGCTGGTCGATCCTGGTGATGCTGGCGATCGGAGCCTGGAACGTCATCGGCCGCTTCCTGGGTCTGGCGCTGGGGCTCAGCCTGAGCTCGAACGCCTTGCTGGAGGCCCAGTGGTACCTGTTTTCGCTGGCCTTTCTGCTTGGCCTTGGCTGGACCCTGCAACGGGACGGCCATGTGCGCGTGGACGTGCTCCACAGCCGCTGGTCCAAGCGCCGCCAACAGCAGGTGGAACTCGGGGGAACCCTCGGTTTGTTGCTCCCCTTCTGCCTGATGGTCCTGCTGGTGTCGCTGCAACCGGCCTGGCAGTCGTTCCTGATCCAGGAGGCTTCCCCGGATCCCGGCGGACTGCCCCGCTTTTGGGTGAAAGCGCTGATCCCCTTGGGCTTTGCCTTGCTGGCTCTGCAGGGTCTGGCGGCGGCCCTGCGCTTGCGCCGAAGCCTGCGCCGCTAGCCCATGGAACTGGAAGCCTTCGGCTACATCCTGACGATCCTGCCCGGCGAAATTCTGGGCCCGGCGATGTTTTTGGCGCTGGTCGCCGCGTTGCTGAGCGGGTATCCGGTCGCCTTCGGCCTGGGGGGCATCTCCGTGCTCTTTGCCCTGCTGGGTATGGCCTTCGGGGTGATCGAGCCGCAGTTCCTGAGCGCCCTGCCCCAGCGGATCTTCGGGATCATGAGCAACTTCACGCTGCTTGCCATCCCCGCCTTCGTCTTCATGGGGGCGATGCTCGAGAAGTCCGGCATCGCCGAGCGCTTGCTGGTGACGATGGGGCGGCTGCTGGGGGGCATCCGCGGCGGCCTGGCTCTGGCGGTGGTGCTGGTGGGCGCCCTGCTGGCGGCGACCACGGGGGTGGTGGCGGCCACGGTGACCACCATGGGGCTCATCTCCCTGCCGGTGATGCTGCGGGCGGGCTACGACCGCTCTCTGGCCACCGGAGTCATCGCCGCCTCCGGCACCCTCGGACAGATCATTCCGCCCAGCCTCGTGCTGGTGGTGCTGGGCGATCAACTGGGGGTCTCGGTCGGCGATCTCTTCATGGGATCGGTGATCCCGGGGCTGCTGATGACCGGGGCCTTCGCCCTCTACGTGGTGGTGATCAGCAGCCTGAAACCGGAATTAGCGCCAGCCGCATCGATTAACGCGGAGGAGCCCCTCTCCGCCGCGCGGTTGTTGCGGGTGGTCGTGCCACCCCTGGGTCTGATTCTGCTGGTGCTGGGCAGCATCTTCTTCGGCCTGGCGACCCCGACGGAAGCCGGCGCCATCGGCGCCATCGGCGCCATGGGACTGGCGGCCCTCGATGGGGGCTTCAGCCGCAGCAGCCTCAAGCAGGTCTGCGATGACAGCCTGCGCACCACCGCGATGGTGATGGCGATCCTGCTGGGCTCCACGGCCTTCAGCCTGGTGTTCCGCGGCGTCGGCGGTGATCAGCTGATCAGCGACGTGCTGCTGAATCTGCCGGGCGGCACCGTGGGTTTTCTGGCCGTGAGCATGGCTCTGATCTTTGTGCTCGGCCTGTTCATCGATTTCTTTGAGATCGCGTTCATCGTGTTGCCCCTGCTGCTGCCCAGTGCCCGCCAACTGCTGGGGCCCGATGCTCTGCTCTGGTTCGGCGTCGTGATCGGCGCCAACCTGCAGACCTCATTCCTCTCGCCGCCCTTCGGGTTTGCGCTGTTCTTCCTGCGGGGTGTGGCCCCTGCGGAGGTCAGCACCCGAGCCATTTACCGCGGTGCCTGGCCCTTCATCGGCCTGCAACTGCTGGTGCTGCTGCTCCTCCTCTGCTTCCCACCCCTGGTGACCTGGCTACCGGGACTGATGCAGGCCAGTCCCTCCTGAGGTCGGGTTAAGGCCCCTCCGCCACGGCAGCCGCATCGAGCCGCCGTGGATCCGCCACCCCGAAGCTGCCGCTGGGCCGATCAGCGTTAGGGGCGCCGTAGCGGACCTCCACGGAATTCGCCGAGCCCATGGCCGGCACCAGTCGCAGGCTGTGGCCCTTCTGCTGCAGCAGGGTCCAGGTGTCCGGGCTGATGCCCTGCTCCAGGCTGATCTGATCGGGCCAGAGCTGGCTATGGATGCGGGGCATGGCCACCGCAGAGGCCAGGTTGAGACCGTGCAGGAGGCGATTGAGGAGCACCTGCAACACCGTGGTGATGATCCGACTGCCCCCCGGGGAGCCCGTGGCCAGCAGCGGACGACCGTCGGGGTGAAACACCAGCGTGGGCGTCATTGAACTGAGGGGCCGGCGGCCAGGGGCGATGGCGTTCTGATCCCCCTGCCTGAGGCCGTAGGCGTTGGCCGCACCCGGCTTGGCGCTGAAGTCATCCATCTCGTTGTTGAGCAGGAAGCCTGCAGCGGGCACCGTGATGCCGTTGCCATAGGCCGTGTTGAGGGTGGTCGTGGTCGCCACCAGACCGCCATCGCGATCCACCACGGAGAGGTGCGTGGTGTTGGTGCCCTCCAGGGCGGGACTCGGTTCTGCTTCGAGGTCTGCCGCGGGGCGATGACGATCGGCGCGGATCCGTTGGCGTTGCTCGCTCGCATAGCGAGCACTGAGGAGACGATCGAGCGGCATCGTCACCTGATCGGGATCCCCCAGCAGGCGATTGCGATCCCGGTAGGCCAGGTTCATGGCCTCGACCATCGGATGCAGTGTGGCCGCACTGTTGAGCCCACTGGCCTGCAGATTCAGGGGCTCGAGCACCTGCAGCAGTTGCAGCAGCGTGACGCCACCGCCACTGGGGGGCGGCATGGTCAAGACCCCATAGCCCTTGAACCGCCCCTGCAGAGGCGTCATCCAGCTGGCGCGGTAGTTCTGCAGATCGGCGCGGCTGATCAAGCCGCCCCGTTGCGCCATCAGCCGGGTCAAGGCCTGCGCCAGGCGACCGCGATAAAAACAAGCGGGACCCTCCAGAGCGATGCAGCGCAGGCTGGACGCCAATTCGGGCTGGCGCAGCCGCTCTCCGGGGCGGTAAGGGCTGCCATCAGGCCGGAAGAACTGGCGGGCGCTGGTGGGATCGGACTTCAGCAACGGTGCCGCGGCCTCCAGGGACCCGCTGAGCTCCGCCCCCACCACGAAGCCCTGCTCCGCCAGATCAATGGCGGGCTGCAGCACCGCACCCCAGGGAAGACAGCCGTAGCGGCGTTGCACCTGAGCCAGACCTGCCACCGTGCCTGGCACGGCGCTGCTGAGCAGGCTGCGGAGGGCACGCTCACGGTTCACGCTGCCATCGGGATTCAGGAAGAGATCAGCCCGCGCCGACGACGGAGCCATCTCCCGGAAGTTCAGGGCGATCGCCTCACCGCGCCCCACGGAGACGGCCTGAGGCAGCGAGGGCTGGCGGGCCGCGGCCCGGCAGGTGCTGATCGCTCCGCTGCGCGGCAGCCACAGCACCAGGAAGCCACCGCCGCCCAGATTGCCGGCCTGGGGGAGGGTCACGGCCAGGGCAAAGGAGCTGGCCACGGCCGCATCGACCGCGTTGCCGCCCCGGCGCAAGATCTCAGCTCCCACCGCCGCCGCCTTGGCCTCCTGGGCCGCCACCAGGCCGCCGCCCGATTCGATCGGATGGAAGCGCTGGGCGGCCTCCTGCAGCACATTCGCCGGAGCTGCCGTCACGGAGGCTCCCGGCGCAGACGCTGCCAGCAACAGCGCCATCAAGATCGGCCTGCGCATCCTCACGGCAAGGCTCCGTAGCCACCGCCGCCGGGGGTCGCGATGCAGAGACGATCACCGCTCTGGAGCTCGAGCTGCACCGAACCCGGGAGCTCCAGCGTGGTGCCATCGGCGCGGAGCAGCCGGTTCTGGCCGCAGGCCCCGGCCCCGCCGCCGGCCAGGCCAAACGGCGGCACCACACGGCTACCACTCAGGAGCGATGCACTCAGCGGCTCCAGGGCCCGCAGCTCCCGCAGCACCCCACTCCCCCCCGGCCACTGGCCAAGGCCGCCACTGCCCCTGCGAATCGCGAAGCGCTCAAGCCGTACCGGCAGGCGCTGCTCAAGGATCTCCGGATCGGTCAGCCGCGAGTTCGTCATGTGGGACTGCACCGCATCGGCACCGGCAAAGCCTGGCCCCGCGCCGGTGCCTCCGCAGATGGTCTCGTAGTACTGACAGCGATCGTTGCCGAAGCTGAGGTTGTTCATGGTGCCCTGGGAGGCCGCCAGGGCACCGACCGCGGCAAAGAGCGCATTGGCCAGAGCCTGGGAGGTCTCGACGTTGCCCGCCACCACCGCTGCCGGCGGCCGGGGATGCAGCAGGCAGCCTTCCGGAACCACCAGCTCAAGCGGCTCAAAACAACCGGCGTTGAGGGGAATCGGCTCCTGGACCAGGCAACGGAAGACGTAAAGGACCACGGCCTTCGTGATCGAGAGCGGTGCGTTGAGGTTGCTGGGCTGCTGGGGTGAGGTACCGCTGAAATCAAGGCGGGCCCGGCGTTGCTGGTGATCGATGCGGAGCTGCACGGCGATCTGCAGGCCGTCGTCGAGCGCGACGCAGGCTTCGCCATCGTGGAGGCGATCCAGGACCCGCCGCACCGCCTCAGCCGCCTGGGCTTGGCCGTGGGCCATGAAGGCCAAGACCCGCTCCTGCCCCTCCGCCCTCATCAGGGCCTGCAGCCGCTGCACCCCCAGATCATTCGCGGCCAGCTGGGCCTGCAGATCCGCCAGCAATTGATCGGGATTGCGCACCGGCCAGGGGCCGCGAGCCAGCCGCTCCCGCCAGGGGCCCTCCAACAGCTCTCCGCCACGCACCAGCGGCACGTTGTCGAGCAGCAGACCCTCCTCCTCGATGGAGCTGCTGACGGCCGGCATGGAACCGGGGCTGATGCCACCCACATCGGCGTGGTGTCCGCGGGAGGCCACAAAGGCAATCGGGGCGCTCTCTCCAGGGGCCGCAAACAGCGGCGAAATCAAGGTGAGATCTGGCAGGTGGGTGCCGCCGTTGAAGGGGTTGTTGGAGACCACCGCATCCCCGGGGGCCAGGGGATCCAACGCGCCGCGCTCCACGGCCCGCAGCAGGGCCACCACGCTCTCCCCCATGGATCCCAGGTGCACCGGAATGTGCGGGGCATTGGCCACCAGCCGGCCCTGGCCATCAAAGAGGGCGCAGGAAAAATCCAAGCGTTCCTTGATGTTCACCGAGACGCTGGTCTGCTGCAGGCGGGTGCCCATCTGCTCGGCGATCGCCATGAAGCGATGGCTGAAGAGCTCCAAGCTGACGGGATCAGCGCTGGTGCTGCCCAGCGCGGCGCACGGCTCTGGCTGGGTCGACGTCTCACGGCTCAAGAGCAACTCACCCCCGGGAAGGCAGCGGGCTTGCCAACCCGGAGGGAGCCAATTGGTGCCCGTCGGCTCGCAAAGCAAGGCAGGCCCCTCGATGCACTGCTCTGGCAGCAGTTGCTGCCGCTGCCAGAGGCTGGCCTGCATCCAGCTCCCATCGACATAAATGGGGACGTGCTCATGACTCGCGGCCCCAGCCGCTGGGGGAGCCGTGGCGAGGGCCAGGGGCTCGCCCGGCCAGGTGAGTTCAACGGTGAAGCGATCCACCACCAACTCCAGGGGCTGACCTGCGAGGGCACGCGGCCGGTAGCCATAGCGCGCCTGGAACTGCGCCAGGAACTGCTCCTGCAAGGGCTCGACCTGTGGGAAGCCCTCAGGCCAGGCCACCGGCAGGGTTTGATCGCGGCCCGCCAGACGCAGCTGCAACCAACGCCGCACGCGGGGAGGCCGGCTCCCTTGTCCCGCTGCCAGCAGTGCCGCGGCCCGACGCTCTAACTCCTTCAGGAGGAACGGCTGCAGGGGGCTACCGACGGCCTGCTCCAACAGCTGCCCTTCATCGGCCAGACCGATCCCATAGGCAGACAGCACCCCCGCCAGGGGATGCAACAACACCTTCGTCATCCCCAGCTGCTCGGCCAACGCGCAGGCGTGCTGACCGCCGGCTCCGCCGAAACAACAGAGCACGGCTTCGCGGACGTCGTGACCCTGCTGGATCGAGATCCGCCGAATCGCTTCAGCCATGTGTTCCAGGGCCACCGCCAAGGCCCCCTCGGCGGCCTCCTCGGCGCTGCAGCCCAGGCGCGCCGCAAGCTCCGCGAACTGCTCGCGCACCACCTGGCCATCGAGGGGTTGATCAGCGCCCGGGCCAAAGACGGCCGGGAACTGCTCGGCCCTGAGGCGCCCCAACAGCAGGTTCGCGTCGGTGATCGTCAAGGGACCGCCGCGGCGGTAACAGGCGGGTCCTGGATCCGCGCCGGCGGATTCCGGACCGACCCGTAGGCGCTGCCCATCGAACTGCAGGCGCGAACCTCCACCCGCCGCCACGGTGTGGATGTCGAGCATGGGGGCCTGGATCGGCAACCCCGCCAGCTCCACCTGCTCGCGCCGCGGCCAGGGGCCCTCGCAGTAGCAGACATCCGTGGAGGTGCCGCCCATGTCAAAGCCGACGATGCGGCCGAAGCCCGCCGCCGCGGCCGTGCGCACCGCACCCACCAGCCCCCCGGCCGGGCCCGAAAGGATCGTGTCCTTGGCCCGCAGTTCGCCGGGGGCCGCCAGAACCCCACTGGACTGCATCACCCGCAGCGGGACATGGGGGCCGAGGGCCTGCTCGAGCTGGCCGAGATAGCGGCCAAGGACTGGCCCCACCGATGCCTCCAGGACCGTGGTCTGAGCGCGGGGCACCAGGCGCGGCAAGGGACTGACCCGATGGGACAGCGCGATCTGCTCAAAGCCGAACGTCTCAAGCCAGGAGCCGAGCTCACGCTCATGCCTCGGATTGAGGGTGCTGTGCAACAGAGCAACGGCGACGCTGCGGGCGCCATCCGAGCGGGCTTGGGCGACGGCTTGGTGCAGGTTCTGATCCAGCCGCAAGGGCTGCAGCTCCAGGCCCTGGGCATCCAACCGGCCGCTCACCTCGATCACCCAGCGCTGCAAGGGCTGCGGGCGCTGAATGTCGAGGGCGAAGAGATCCGGGCGGTGCTGATCACCGATGGACAGCAGATCCGCCAAGCCCTCGTTCACCAGCAGCAGGGTGGGGGATCCCTTGCGCTCCAGAAAGGCATTGGTCGCCACCGTCGTGCCCAGCCGCACCTCCTCCACCAAGGCCGGTGGAATCTCAGCGCTGGAGCCGCCGAATCCGAGCCAGTCGCGGATCTCGCGCACCGCAGGATCGCCGGGTCGATCGGGTTGCTCCGAGAGCACCTTGCGCACCTGCAGCTCACCACTGGGACTGCGCGCCACCAGGTCGGTGAAGGTGCCGCCGCGATCGATCCAAAACCGCCAGCCAGGGGGCGCCATGCGGGTCTGATCGGACCGGGTCATCCTATGTAGCCTTCCGAACCATGGTTGATCTCGAGACCCTCGCCGCCCTGGACGGCTTGCTCTGGCTGCGGACCGGAGAAGCCGCAGCGCAGACCCTCTCGCTCAACCAATCCACGATTTGCCGGCGCGCCCAGCAGTGCCAGCGAGTCTTTGGCGTTGAGACCAAAAAAGTTGACGGGGAGTGGGATCTGCTGGCGGATCACGCCCTCCTCTTTGCGGAACGGAGCGTGCATCAGCAGGCCCGCTGGTTGGGCCACGGACCGCTGAGGCTCGAGGCCACCTACTGGTCAAGGCCCTTGCTCTGCGACCCGGCTCCCAACGGCTGGGTCCTGGGGCTCGGCAACATCGTCGGCATGCCCCGCAACCTGAGCCTGCTGCGGCTGGGGATTGTGGATGCCTGGATCGGTGCGGGACCTGACCTCCCGGAGCCGGAGGATCCCGAACTCACCGCCTTGCCTCTCTCGGAGATGCCCGTGCACTGCGTGGTGGGACCGAATCACCCGCTGCTCGAGCGCCCATCGCTGCGCTTTGAGGACCTATCGCCGTTTCCCAGCCTGGCGCTGCCGAGCGGGGCTTACCCCAAGGTCGAGGCTGCCCTCAAGCAGGTGGGGCTCTGGTCCTCACCGGTGCGCATGGATCGCTACGACCGCCGCCGCTGGGAAGGGCTCAGCGAAGAGCAGCTCACCATCGGCTACGCCACCGCCATGAGCCTGGAGATCAGCGGCGGGGGGCTGCACCGCCTTCCCCTGGATCTACCGATCCGCTCGGGCGATGCGCTGATCGTCAAGCGTGCCTTTGCCAGCAGCCCCTCCATCGCGGCCCTGCGGCAAACCCTGCTGGAGCGGCTCGCCCCGATCGCCGCGCGCCACCCAGAAATCGTGATCGCGACCTAGCGATAGTTCTGGAACTGCAGGGGCACTTCGACGTCCTGCTCTTTGAGCAGGTTGATGGCGGCCTGGAGATCGTCTTTGCTCTTACCGGTGATGCGCAGGGCGTCTCCCTGGATCGCGACCGTGACTTTTTTGAGCTCGTCGCGGATGGTCTTGCTCAGCTTTTTGGCCAGGTCCTGCGAGAGGCCTTTGCGCAGCTTGACCACCTGCTTGACCTTGTTGCCACCGACCGGTTCGGGGGTCTGAAAATCAAAGATCTTCAGGGAAAGATTGCGCTTGGTGGCCTTCTGGCGCAGCACATCTTCCACGGCCTGGAGCGTCATGTCGCTGGCGGTGGTGATGGTGAAGCTGGTCTCTTCCAGATCCACCTCCGTGCCGGAATCCTTCAGGTCGTAGCGGGTGGCGACATCCCGGCGCACCTGGTCGAGGGTATTCACCAATTCCTGCCAATCGAAATCAGAAACGACGTCGAAGGAGTAGGTGGATGCCATAAAGCGCGCCAGATCCGTGCTGCCCACAGCCTAGAAAAGGAGGCAACTCAGCCCACCGCCCCATGCATCCCGCCTTTGCCTGGTCCCTGCTGCTCAGCGCGGGCGTCGTGGTGGCAAGCCTGGTTCCCCTCGGGGCCGCCCGCTCCAAGGCCAACTTTCAGATCAGCGATCTGGCAGCACCACGGGCGATGGCCGAGCGCCTGCCTGAGTGGGGCAAGCGCGCCAACTGGGCGCACCTCAATAGCTTTGAGGCCTACATCCTCTACGCACCGGCCGCCCTGCTCTGCCTGATCGCAAAGGTGGATAGCGACCTCGCCATCAGCGCCGCCTGGGCTTACCCCGCCCTGCGACTGGCCTATATCGCGGCCTACGTCGCGAACCTGCCCCCCCTGCGCTCCCTCTGCTGGGCGGGGGGCATGGTCTGCGCTGGCGGGCTCTACCTCAGCGGTCTTCGCGCTGTGATCGCTGCGGCGGGCTGATCAGTCGAAGAACATCAGGCTGACCACCTTGCCCATGTCTTCAGCGGCCCTGCAGCTGGCCAGCAGGGTCTCGCTGTCGTGGAAGGCAAAGCAGATCAGCTGATCGCAGCGGCGAATGATCTCCTGGTTGCAGAGGCTGCTGGCCATGGGCAACGGCAGCTCATCGTTTTCCGGCTTCTCCACCAGATGCAGCACGCGATCGAGCTGATCGCGCGATTCCCGTGGCTGACGCTCCAGGCTCTGGGGCAGCAGCACGGTGAGCCGTGCGGCATCCACCTCCAAAACGCTGCGGATCACCGCGGCGTTGACGCCCTGGGCACCGGAGGTGATCAGGCTGTGGCCCTCCTGGGCCAAGGAGCGGGAGACCAACTCCACCAGATGCACCGAGACGACCGGCACGTGACGGCTGCCGAGAATCGCGATCCGGCGCTTGCTGCGGTCCTGCAGCATGGCCAACTCTTGCGCCAGGGTGTCGATCCGGTCGAGGGCCGGCAGATCAAGGGACCGGGTCAACGCACAACACCAGCTGACTTTTTGAAATTAGCAGTGTTTATGCGGTAACCGGCAGCCGCAGACGGGTGAAGAGAGGCTCGAAGTCGCAGTGCTCTTCCACCAGGCGGAAGGCATAGGTGGCCTTGACGGATTCATGCAGACGAACCTGTCCGAAGGCGTTCTCGATCACCTCGACCGTGGTGAGGGTGTCGTGCTCCACCTTCAGCAAAGGCACTTCCAGCTCTTCTGCCCTTGAAATCAACTGGGGCAAGGGATCGCCCGCCCCCGTCAGGATCAGGCACTGGGTGGAGGCCTCCAGGGCCGCCAACTGAATGTCGGTGCGATCGGCACCGGTCACCACGGCCATGTTGCGGCGGCGGCGGAAGAACTCCATCGCCGAATTGACGTTCATGGCGCCGATGGAGAGTGTCTCCACCAGCAGGTCGTGGCGCTCCGCGCAGCAGAGGGTGCGGGCATCCAAACGCCGGGCCAGTTCCTCCACGGTGACGCTGCGCAGCAGGGGCGAACGGGGCATCACCCCCAGCACCGGCAGTCCCAGACGCTCCAACGCCGGCACCACATCCGAGCGCAGGGCATTGACCTGCTCCGGCGGCACCCCGTTCAGCACCACCCCCGCCAGCAGATCCCCCAGCTGCTCCTTGGCGGCCAGCAGCGGTTCCACGCTGCCGCTGCCTTCCCAGGCATGCACCAGCAGCACAGGCGCCTGCAGGCCCTGGGCCACCTGGGCCAAGCTGAGGCCATAGAGGCGACCGTCGTTGAGGCTGCCGGAGGCCTCCATCACCGTGACGCCATCCGGATAGGTCTGCAGCTGCTGGCGCAGAGCGGCGAAACCATCTCCGGGTTGGAGGTTGCCTTCCAGCAGACGCTGGCGGGCGCTTTGGGGGTCCTGGAGCAGCACCGAGGGCACCAGCTGCTCGTCCGCCAACCCCAGGATCTGACCGACGAAGCGCACGTCGTCATCGATCAGACGGCCATCGGGCCCGGCGGCCGGGGTGCTCTCAGCGCTGTCGGCCAGGGGCTTGCCCACCCGCACCGGCACGCCCCGTTGCAGCAGCTGCCTGGCCAGACCGAGCACCACCGCTGACTTGCCGCTGAACGGCGCACAGGATCCGATCAACAGAGCTGAAGAGCGGGCGGATGTCGACGCGCTTCCCAGATCCATGGACCCTTAGTCGTTCGAGGGAATCTAAGGCTCCCCAGCCGTGGGTTCCCGCCCCAGCAGCAACCATTGCCAAAAGCTCTCAGGCAAATCAGCGGCCTGGGTCTCGCTGCCGCCCGCCGCCAGCCAATCCATCAACCAGAGCACCAATTGATGAGTGGCCAGCGAAAAGCTGTAGTGGGCGCTGCCCTCCCCCCCCACCATCAGCTCCACCTGAGCCGGCTCCAGGGGAGCAACACCGGGCGTCCAGCGCAACACAAAGGGCCGCTCACCGGCGGGACGCAGGGGGCGCATGCCCCGCAACTGACCAACCGCGAGCAGGTCCAGTGCCATGCCCAGGGCCTCGGCGCGCACGCCGCCCTGGCAGTAGGGGGCAAACAAGGCCACCAAACCGGCCGACATGCCAGCGCACCTCTCTGATCCGAGGATGACGCATGCTGACCGCAACGCCCAGCTGCGCATGCGCCTCGAGCGGTTCCAAGGACGCACCGTTGCCGTAACGGGAGCCAGCGGCAGCCTCGGCCAGGCCCTGCTTCAGCAGTTGCACGCCCAAGGGGCCCAGTTGATCGCCCTGACCAGCAGCCAGACGCCCCTGACCCTGGCGGATGCCGAGGGCACACCGATTCCCCTTGAGCAGATCTCCTGGCGCTGCGGCGCTGAACAGGAGCTCGCGCCCCTGCTGGAGCGCTGCGACGTCCTGGTGATCAACCATGGGATCAACAGCCACGGCGACCGCAGCGCCGCTGCTGTTGAGCGCTCCCTGGAAGTCAATGCCCTCAGCAGCTGGAGGCTGCTGGAGCTGTTTGCCTCCCTCAAAGCCAGCCGGCCCCGGGAGGTCTGGATCAACACCTCTGAAGCCGAGATCCAGGCGGCCGTCAGTCCGCTCTACGAGATCAGCAAGCGACTGCAGGGGCAGCTGCTGAGCCTGCGCAGCCTTGATCTAGCGGGTCCGAACCTTCGCATTCGCCGGCTGGTACTCGGCCCCTTCCGTTCGGCGCTCAATCCGATCGGACTGATGAGCGCCAGCTTCGTCGCGCGGGAAATCCTGCGGCAGGTGAGCTGGAACTGCTCCCTGGTGATCGTGACCCCCAACCCGCTGACCTACCTGCTGATGCCGCTGGCCACCTGCAGCCGCTGGCTCTACTTCCGCGCCGTCAGCCAGCCAGCGGGCTGATCAGAAGTCGCGGTCCGTGAGGATCTCGCAGCCGTCACTGGTCACGGCAATGGTGTGCTCCCACTGGGCCGAGAGGCTGCCGTCCACGGTCACCACCGTCCAGCGATCCTTCAGGGTGCGGCAGGCCTTGCTGCCGGCATTGAGGATCGGCTCCACCGCCAGGGTCATGCCGGCCCTCAGCTTCATGTTGGGCAGATCGCGGGTGCGGTAGTTGAACACCGAGGGCTCCTCGTGGAGGTTGCGGCCCACGCCGTGGCCCGTGTAGTCCTCCACCACCGCGAAGCCGTGGGCTTCGACGTGGTCCTGCACCGCGCCGGCCAGCTCAAAGAGGGTGCTGCCAGCCTTCACCGTGGCCAGACCCTTCATCAGGGATTCCTGGGCCACCTTCGCCAGGGCCTTCGCCTGCTCGGGCGCCTGATCGCCCACCAGGATGCTCACGCAGCTGTCGCCGTGGTAGCCGTCGAAATAGGCCCCCGTGTCGATCTTCACCAGATCACCGGCCTTGATCAGACGCTTGTTGCTGGGGATGCCGTGCACCACCTCGTTGTTGATCGAGGCGCAGATGCTGGCCGGAAAACCGTGATAGCCCTTGAAGCTCGGCACCGCTCCCATCTCACGGATGCGCTTCTCGGCGTGCGCATCGAGATCGCCGGTGGTCATCCCCGGCGCGGCCATCTCCATGATTTCCCGCAGAACCGTCGCCACGATGCGGCTGGCCTGGCGCATGGTCTCGATCTCGCGGGCGCTCTTGACCTCCACGCCCCGCCGACTTTTCTGGATGCGGGGTCCGGTCTGGGTCACCACCGGCTGGGCGACTTGACCCTGCTGTTCCTTCTGGGTCGCGGCCAGCAAATCAGCGAAGAGGTTCATCCCAGCGGTGCAGGCCTGCTCTTTGCAAGTTAGAACCTGGGCCCGAGTTCCTGCCGCCAGGCTCTCTTCCGATGAGCAAGCCCCTGGTTCTGGTGCGGCGGCTGCACGCCGCCATGGCCCCCGTGGTGCTCGCCCCGCTGCTGCTCACCGTCTGCAGCGGCATGAGTTACCGCCTGCTCAAGGACTGGGGCGGCCTCAGCCGCGACCAGGTGCACTGGCTGATGGTCCTGCACGAGGGCGAATGGCTGGGTTCCTGGGCCGAGCCGATCTATGTCCTTCTCAATGGACTGGGCCTGCTCTGGATGCTGGCCACTGGCGCCACCCTCGCGGGCCGGGCCCTGCTCCGGAAATGGGGTCAGGGGGAGGTGGCACCTTGAGCCAGTACACTGGTTGTTTGGCCAGGCGTTTTACGGAGCTGGGATGGCAGCGGAATCCAAAGACATGACCGACGAGATCCAGAACGAAGAGATCAACGAAGCTGCCAGCACCGAGGCTGCTCCTGCAGCCGAGGCCAGCGTTGCTGTTGCCGAGAAGAAGCCTGCTGCCGCCAAGGCCACCGTGGGCAAGCTCAGCGCCTACGCGCTGATGCAGGCCTTCGAAGCCGAGCAGATCGCCAAGAACCCCAAGGAGCTGCCTGACATCTACGTGGGCGACACCGTCCGCGTGGGCGTGCGCATCACCGAGGGCAACAAGGAACGCATCCAGCCCTACGAGGGCGTGGTGATCGCCAAGCGCCACGGCGGTCTGAACGAGACCATCACCGTTCGCCGCATCTTCCAGGGCGTGGGCGTTGAGCGTGTCTTCATGATTCACAGCCCCCAGGTGGCCTCCATCAAGGTGGAGCGTCGCGGTAAAGTGCGCCGGGCGAAGCTCTTCTATCTGCGTGACCGGGTGGGCAAAGCCACTCGCGTTAAGCAGCGCTTCGATCGCTGAGGCCCTTGCGGTTACAGCACAACGGCCACAACTGTTTGGTTGTGGCCTGCTGAAGGACCTGGCTCATCAGGTCGTTCAGCTGGGGGGACATCGGCCCTGCGCCGTTAGTTCAGTTGGTAGAACGCAGGTCTCCAAAACCTGATGTCGGGGGTTCAAGTCCTCCACGGCGCGTTCGATGTCCCCTCCTTGCAGTCTCTCGTTTCCGGACATGGAGTTGGATCTACAGCCCGGTGATGTGGTCAAGGTTCTGGAATCAGCCGCCCTCGGCTGGGTTCGTGCCCGGGTGATCCGCGTCAAATCCGGCGGTCGCGTGGTCGTTCAAAGCGACCAAGGCCGCGAATTCACCGCCCGTGGCAACCAAGTTCGCCTGATTGAACCCGCAGGCTTCCGGCCCTGACCGCAGTTGATGCCAGCTCCCGCTGGTTCAACGCCGTGAAAAGCCCGTCTTCGGACGGGCTTTTTTGATGCCAATCCGCCGGCGTTCTCAGCCAGGTTGTTGCGCGAGGTTGTTGACGGAGGGCAGGGCGACAACGGATACTTTTGAGGTCGCCGCGGCGATCCAGACAAGGCCCAAAAGCCCTGACTGGGAGAGCTCTTTCGAGCACTCATGGGACTGTAGTTCAATCGGTTAGAGCACCGCCCTGTCACGGCGGAAGTTGCGGGTTCGAGCCCCGTCAGTCCCGTTCTCAACTCTCGAGGCAAGACCAGTGGCTGAAACTGGAGCGGCGGTCCGTGTGCGTCTCGCCCCCAGCCCCACCGGCACGCTTCACATCGGCACGGCGCGGACCGCCGTCTTCAACTGGCTCTTCGCGCGGCATCACGGCGGGAAGTTCCTGCTGCGGATCGAGGACACCGACAAGGAGCGCAGCAAGCCCGAATACACCGCCAACATCCTGGAAGGCCTGCAGTGGCTCGGCATCAACTGGGACAGCGAGCCCGTCATTCAGAGCGAGCGGATCGCTGAGCACCGCGCCGCCATTCAGCAGCTGCTGGATTCCGGCAAGGCCTACCGCTGCTACGCCAGCGAAGCGGAACTCACCGAGATGCGGGAGCGCCAGGCCGCCGAGAACCGCGCCCCCCGCTACGACAACCGCCATCGCGATCTCAGCGCCGAACAGGAGCAGGCCTACATCGCCGAAGGCCGGGAAGCCACGATTCGCTTCCGCATGGACGACGAGGCGGTCATCACCTGGACCGATCTGGTGCGGGGCGAGATGCGCTGGTCCGGCGCGGACCTCGGCGGCGACATGGTGATTGCCCGGCGCGCCCCTGCCGATCAGATCGGCGACCCCCTCTACAACCTCGTCGTGGTGGTCGACGACGCCGCCATGGCCATCACCCACGTGATTCGCGGCGAAGACCACATCGCCAACACCGCCAAACAGCTCCTGCTCTACGAAGCCCTCGGCGCCCCTGCTCCGGTCTTCGCCCACACCCCCCTGATCCTCAACAAGGAGGGCAAAAAGCTCTCCAAGCGCGACGGGGTCACCTCGGTCAACGACTTCCGCGCCCAGGGCTACACCGCCGAGGCCCTCGCCAACTACATGACCCTGCTGGGCTGGTCCCCGCCGGAAGGCATGGATGAGCGCTTCAGCCTGAGCGATGCCGCCGCCGTCTTTGGTTTTGACCGCGTCAACAAGGCCGGAGCCCGTTTCGACTGGGACAAGCTGAACTGGCTCAACAGCCAGGTGCTGCACGAGCGCAGCCCCGAACAACTGCTGGCCGACCTGCAGCCCCTCTGGAATGCCCAGGGCTGGAGTAGCGCTGACCAGGCCTGGCTGCTGGAACTCTGCGCTCTGCTCGGCCCCTCCCTGGTCACGCTCGCGGATGGCATCGAGCAGGCCCGCGCCTTCTTCGAGCGTCCTGAGCTCAGTGAGGCGGCCCTGCAGCAGCTGGGCCAAGACGGTGCCCGTCCGGCCCTGCAGGCCCTGCTGCACCAGCTCCCGGAAGGACCGATCAGCGCAGACACCGCCCAGGAGTTGCTGGGCAAAGCCGTCGCTGAGGCCGGCGTCAAAAAGGGTGTCCTGATGAAAACCCTGCGGGCCGCACTGCTGGGCAGCCTTCAGGGTCCGGACCTGCTCACCACCTGGTTGCTGCTGCAACCGAGCGGCGAAGCCCGTGCCCGCATCGAACGCAGCCTCTAGTTAGCGACTAGTCCTCGTCATCGAGGGCGCCATAGATCGGCTCCACTCGGATGCCCTGCACCGCACTGGGGCGGACCACCAGGTACTCCCCGGGCAGATCCGTGATCGGGACGTTGATGAAGGCATCGGCGGGCCCTGCGTTCAGCACCGTGCCGTACCACTGCTGGAAGGCATCGAGGCTGGGGAAGTGCACCACCTGTTCATGGCCGCCCGTCAGCAGCAGATGAATCGCGTAGCGGCTGGGGGTCCGGGTCATCGCCAGCAGGCACCAGGGCGGGGCTCCTCCCCAGGATGCGCCAAGGCCAGCGGCTGCGCAGCCTTGGCCGCATAAAGAGGATGACGGGGTTGGCCGCTCGCGGTGAGCCCCAGCGCCAGGCGCGGCAACTGGGGCGCCCGGAGCTCCTGCAACAGCGCCAGCACCTGCTGATCGCGATGGCGCCACTGGCCGCCATTGCCCCATCCGAGCCAGATCGCGGCCCCGGGCTGCTCCGCCAAGGCCCGCACCCGCCGCCGCAGCCAGGCATCGGTCTCTGAACCGATGGGATCAGCGCTGCGCCGCAGCACCGCCGGACTGGCCGCCATGCGCGAAAACAGATTCAGCACCTCCAAACGCCCAAACCCCCAGGCCCGGGCAAAGCCCTGCAGGCGCCGCAGGGTCGGGTCATCACGCTCCGCCGTGGCCCGCGAGGGATTGAGGCCGATGAACAGCAGGGGCGGCCGGGCCTCATCCCAGCAGCGCTCAAGCCACCAGCGATAACGGCCACAGTCACTCAGGGCGGCCTGACCTGTTCTGCCAGTCTGGGGCGACTGCATCCCCAGGGCGTCTTGACCGGCGGCGACACCACCCCTAAACCGCTGCTGCTGCTGGTAGACGGCCATTCCCTGGCCTTCCGCAGCTTCTACGCCTTCAGCAAGGGGGGCGAGGGGGGCCTCAGCACCAAAGAGGGCATCCCCACCTCCGTCACCTACGGCTTCCTCAAGGCCCTGCTGGACAACTGCAAAGGCCTGACCCCCCAGGGGGTGGTGATCGCCTTCGATACAGCTGAACCCACCTTCCGCCATGAAGCTGACGAGGCCTACAAAGCCCATCGTGACGTAGCCCCGGAGCACTTCTTCCAGGACCTCGCCAATCTCCAGCAGATCCTCGAGCAGGCCCTCGACATTCCCCTCTGCATGGCGCCGGGCTACGAGGCCGACGACGTCCTCGGCACCCTGGCTAACCGCGCCGCCAATCAGGGCTGGCGGGTGCGCATCCTCTCCGGGGACCGCGACCTGTTTCAGCTGGTCGACGACCAACGCGACATCGCCGTCCTCTACATGGGTGGCGGCCCCTACGCCAAAAGCAGCGGCCCCCTGGAGATCCGGCGCGACGGCGTCATCAGCAAACTCGGCGTCACCCCCGAAGAGGTCGTGGACCTCAAGGCCCTCACCGGAGACAGCAGCGACAACATCCCCGGGGTGAAAGGCGTCGGTCCCAAGACCGCCATCACGCTGCTGCAGGCCCATGGTGATCTCGACGGCATCTATGGCGCCCTCGAGCAGCTGGAGGCAGCGGGGCCCAAGGCCAAAGATCCCAAGGGCGCCCTCAAAGGGGCCCTGCTGGGCAAGCTCAGCAGCGACCGGGAGAGCGCCTACCGCTCGCGCATGCTTGCCGAGATCCTGATCGACATCCCCCTACCGGCCGAGCCGCGCTTGGAGCTGGGGGCGGTCAACGCCGGCGCCCTCGCCGAAAGCCTCGAAGAGCTCGAGCTCTTCAGCCTCAGGCGCCAGGTCAACGCCTTTGCCGAGATCTTCTCCCTCAACCCACCTGAGCCCGCCGCGACCGCCGCCGTCGCAGCATCGCGTGAGTCGACGCCATCGACCACCACCACTGGGACCGGCAACAGCAGCACCATCACCACCACCACTACGGAGAGCAGCACCGAGAGCAGCACGCCGGACCTGCAACCCGCGCTGATCACGACAGCGGAAGCCCTGGAGGCTTTGGTGGAGCGGTTGATGGGGCGGCGCGAGGCGGCGCAGCCCATTGCTCTCGACACCGAGACCACCAGCCTCAATCCCTTTCAGGCGGAACTGGTGGGCATCGGCCTGTGCTGGGGAGAGGGTCTCAGCGATCTGGCCTACATCCCCATCGGCCACCAGGCCGAGCTCAGCGACCCGGTGCAGCTGCCGCTCGATCAGGTGCTCGCGGCCCTGGCGCCCTGGCTGGGCAGTGCCGAACACCCGAAGACGCTGCAGAACGCCAAGTACGACCGGCTGATCCTGCTGCGCCACGGCTTGCCCCTGGCCGGGGTGGTGATGGACACGCTGCTGGCGGACTACCTGCGGGATGCCAACGCCAAACACGGCCTCGAACTGCTGGCACAGCGAAACTTCGGCTTCCTGCCCACCAGCTACAGCGAACTGGTGCCCAAGGGCGCCAACTTCTCGGCGGTGCCGATGCAGCAGGCCGCGCTCTATTGCGGCATGGACGTGCATGTCACCTACCGGCTCAGCCCCTTGCTGCGGGGGCAACTGGAGCAGCTCGGCCCAGCCCTGCCCCAACTGCTGGATCAGGTGGAACTGCCGCTGGAGCCCGTGCTGGCCCAGATGGAGGCCACCGGCATTCGCATCGACACCGCCTACCTGGGGGAGCTGAGCCAGGAGCTCGCGGCCACCTTGGAGCGGCTCGAGCGGGAGGCCATCGCCGCCGCGGGCAGCACGTTCAACCTGGCCTCACCGAAGCAGCTGGGGGAATTGCTGTTCGACACCCTCGGCCTTGATCGCAAGAAATCCCGCAAGACCAAAACCGGCTGGAGCACTGACGCCGCCGTGCTCGAAAAGCTGGAAGATGCCCATCCGGTGGTGCCGCTGGTGCTCGAGCACCGCACCCTCAGCAAGCTCAAGAGCACCTATGTCGATGCGCTGCCGGCATTGATGGAGCCGGAGACCGGCCGGGTGCACACCGATTTCAACCAGGCCGTCACGGCCACCGGCCGCCTCTCCAGCAGCAACCCCAACCTGCAGAACATCCCTGTTCGCACCGAGTTCTCGCGACGCATCCGCAAGGCCTTCCTGCCGGAGGCCGGCTGGCAACTGATCAGCGCCGACTACTCCCAGATCGAACTGCGGATCCTGGCCCATCTCTCGGGTGAAGAGGTGTTGGTGCAGGCCTACCAACAGGGCGATGACGTGCACGCCCTCACCGCCAGGCTGCTCTTTGACAAAGAGAGCGTGAGCGCCGATGAGCGCCGCCTGGGCAAAACGATCAACTTCGGGGTCATCTACGGCATGGGCGTGCAGCGCTTCGCCCGCGAGACCGGCGTCAGCCAGGCCGACGCCAAGGAGTTCCTCAGCAAGTACAAGCAGCGCTACCCAAAGGTCTTCGCCTTCCTGGAGCTGCAGGAGCGCCTGGCCCTGAGCCGCGGCTACGTGGAAACGATCCTGGGTCGCCGCCGGCCATTTGCCTTTGACCCCAGCGGCCTCGGCCGTCTGCTGGGCAAGGACCCGCTGGAGATCGAGCTGGATGTGGCCCGCCGCGGCGGCATGGAAGCCCAGCAGCTGCGTGCCGCGGCGAATGCACCGATCCAGGGCTCCAGCGCCGACATCATCAAATTGGCCATGGTGCAGCTGCACCACCAGCTGGCCGCCAGCGGGCTGCCCGCCCGGCTACTGCTGCAGGTGCACGACGAACTGGTGCTGGAGGCGGCCCCCGAGGCTCTCGATGCGGTGCTGAACCTCACGCGTGAAACCATGGAGCGCGCCGTGCAGCTGTCTGTGCCCCTGGTGGTGGAGACCGGCGTCGGCCCCAACTGGATGGAAGCGAAATAAGAGCGCTGATGCAGCAGCGGGGCAAATCCGCGGCAGTTGATCACTAGCGGTTGCAAAGAAATTAGACGTCTAAACGCAGCGCGTAGACCGCATGGCACTCCGCTTTAGCTATCGGATCAACTCTGAGGCACTGAATAACTGCGCAGCACCATTAAACCGGCAGAGCGCTAACAGCGCTCCCCTCACTGAACTCTCCCAAGCGGATCGACCACTCCATGACACAAAACAATCGATGCAAGAGACGCCACCCTCTTGCATCGATCTCTTGACCAGCTTCTAGAGACAAGAAGCCCCTCAGCCAAAGGCTGAGGGGCAATTGCCGTTAGGTCAGGTCGTACTGCTGGGTTTGCTGCTGCTCGAGCTGAGCAAGAAGCGCCTCAAAGCCCTGCACCGTGACGAATGTGCCACCGGATTCAGCAACAGGATTCGAAACCTGCTGCTCCGCTTCGATTGCATTCTGAGCGATGAAGGCGGAGCTGTCCCACTGCTGCAGGCCCTGCTGAGACAGATCCGCCATAGACATGAAATCAGAACCCAGGAACTGACCTTCACCCTGATGGAGACTTTGCCCCCATTCGGCATCAATCACCGCGAGGTCATTGATATCGAGGGTCCCATCATAGTTAGCATCAACATCACGGCTGTAACCACGGCTCACACCGGCATTCAGGAAGGCCAAGTCCTTCATGCTGACACGACCGTCATAGTTGAGGTCGGCCTGGTAGGTGACCAGATTTTTCTGCTGGAACGTAGGCATGGCAGCCGTATCCCAGTGATAGCCACCGAGGGCATCAATTTGGAAGCCGAGGGCTGCGCTGTCCAGAACCGAACCAGCTGGACCGTACACACTGATCTCTGTGGTGATGTCGGCTGTCGCACCAACAGCCAAGGCATCCGAACCACCTGCAATCCAGCTCTTGGAGGTGGCAACACCCGCCTGATTGAGGTCGGTGATCGACAGGTCCTGCAGGGTGAATTCACCGCCGTTTTGCCACTGGGTGGTGCGCTCCAGGGTGTCTCCTGAGCGGATCAGGTTGGTGAATCCTCCTTCACCCGGTTTGAGCACCTGGCGTTCTGTGCCCAAGGCAAAGACGTCGTCCGTCAGCAGATCCACCTGAGCAGCACGGGCAAGCACCTGAAGCTCGTCGGTGAGTAATGCCGCCTCGCCGCCGAGATCACCGAGCGACATGAGATCAGAGAACATGATCTCATGGACATTGGCATCAACACTGAACTGGAGCGATTGCTGCCAGGATTCAGAATTGGTGAAGCCATAGCGATCGGCCAGGCGCGCCGCAAGAATCTGCTCATCAATGTCTTCTCGCGGGGTGAGAGCAATCACCGCAATGGGGGCCTTTTCTGAAACACCCTGGCCAGCGCCAAGTGCACCCAGCCCGGCACCTTCAAAACGAAGCTTACTGCCATCAATCTGTACGCGACGCTGGAGAGCAAGGTCATCGGAGAAGAAGATCTGCTCCCCGCTCAGCTCAAAAACATTGACGAAGTCCTCTCCAAGATCGAAGGTGACATCCAGGGTGTCGATGCTGGCATCGCGCAGCGACTCTGCCGTGAGCATCAGGTAGAACTGAGCAGATCGCTCTGCCGGTGAACCGAAGGGGCGCAGCACGAGCTCATTCGGTTCATCACCGGTGAAATCCGGAAGCTTGTGCAGACTCAGGCCCAGGTGCAATGCCTTAGTCACAACGTCGGATGCAACGTCGGATGCAACGTCGGTCGCAGCGTCGGTCGCAAGCCCATCAGCGGGATCAGGATCGACAGGCGTGGTGGCACCAGCATCTGCAGGAGCCACAGCCGGCAATCCAATCAACACTTCGGAATCAGAGACTTCGAAGATGTCTTTGGGTAGCCCTGTGAGGCCGGTATTGCGCTCGACAATGTCAGCAAAACTCTGCTCCTTGGCCCAGGCCTCATAGAAGTCCAGGTCATCGACCCTGGAGAGGTAGTAGAAGCGGTCACCCTCCTGCAGGCGATCCAGCTGTTCATGGATGATCGTCCAGAAGGTGGTGCCCAGCAGTGAATCCTCGAATTTCTGCTCAGCCAAACCACCCACCCAGGCATCAACGCGATCGATGCCCGAAACCACGGCGCTGCCATCGCCCTGGACCGATAGCTGCACATCAGGATTGAACTGACGGAACGCCTCCACAGCGGTGGACTCGAGGTGAAGATCGGGATAGGCGGCACGAAGCCGCTCCAGCTCCGCATCGGCAAGACCATTACGCAGCTGGAAGTCCTCCCAGCTGGCATAGGGGGTCATGTTCTCGAGGCCCACATAGCTGAGGGCTTCCTGGACATAAGGGTTGGTGGAAGCCAGCAGGCCGGCCTTGACCTGGTTGAGCGTGCCGAGGCCCAGATCCCAGCCCCTGGCGATATTGAAGGCAGCCAGATCAGCACGCACCCGCACCAAATCGTTGCGAACGGCATCGACCACCTGAGGATCAACCTCCTCAGCAGGCTGCAGCACCATGCCACCCAAGATGCGGGCTACGCCGAGCTGCTCATAGCCAGGCACGGGGGTGTAACCCCTGGAGGCCAAAGAGCTCAGCGCGGCCTCGCCGGTCTGTGGCGCTGCAGGCCCCGGACCGTCAGGATCAAAGGCAAAGGCCCCCGCCTCATTGGTGGGATTAAGGAAAAGATCCACCAAGGGCACGCGCATTGGCTGCCCATCAGCATCAAGGATCGTGAAGTCGTCAGCAATCATGGTGTGGCCCACGCGATAGGCCATTGCCGCAAACTCATGGCTAATGCGGGCATCCGTCGCCGGCTGATAATCATCAAAGCCGTGCTCGCCAGAACCACGAATGCCGGCACTCCCCAACAGAATCTCAGCAAATTCCGTGAAGATGATGCGCTGGTATTCCGTCTCGTTGATAATTTTTGCGGCCTGGAAGATCTCCTCCGGCGTGGCAGCTAAACCAGCAGCTGAATAGAGCTCCGTTAACTGATCAACATGATAGTTGTGATTACGGGCCCAGATCGAGTGAATGGAAGAGAGGGCGACATTCTCGTTCGGCCGGCCGTCACCCGCGACAACGTGCTCTAGAGGAGAGACAAATGGGTTGAGATCAACGAGCAGGGAGTAACCCGATCCAAGAAAGTCGCGGTTCAGCTCAGCAATGACAGACGGGTCATAGTCAAAGGTGTCAGCGCTGATCAGAGCGGGGTAGTACTCCGTCAGGGTCAAGTCACCACGGTCAGTGCCAGTGAAAATAGTCTTGGCAGCGATGTGGTGATCCAACAGTGTGCGCAGTGTCGGCAGCAACTGGAATCCGGGAGCAGAAGGATCATCGCCACCTGAGAGCAAATGAGATCCCAAGCCACGCGCCCCGTCTGATTCACGCAGGAACTGACCAACCAGGGCAGTGGAGCCATAAGCCTGGTTTTGATCAACGAAGGGGGACGTCTGGTTGAGGTGCTGCGGGCCATCAGCGTCCCAACCGGTGATCGTTGCCCGAGTGAGATCTGCAGGGTTATCAGCGCCACCGGAACCGAACCCGCCGATGGGAATGGTCCCATTGCCGCCCTTCACAACGAAGTCGAGGCCATGGTCGAAATACTGGGCGAAGGCCATCCAGAACAGGTTGGCCTGACGACTGGGAGAAGTCTGCGGCTGCTGGGCAGCCACACTGTTGGAAATCTGGCGGGGGTCGAGCCCAGCGAAGATCGGGTTGATCTCAGCGGTGCCAGAGTCGGGGTCAACAGCGCCGAATCGCGCTTCGGTGAGACGGATGAACGGTTCGTTTGCTGCGCCAAAAGTGGCATTGGCGCGATTGTTCTCAGCGCCAGCCAGGTCACGAACACCAACCGCATCGGCATTCTCTGGATCGAGGCGATTTGGTGCAATCCCACGCACCAGGTCAAGAAGATCCTGGGCGTCTCTCAAAGTCAGGGGCGCCAACACATTGCCACCTGCGTTGTCATTGGCCTCTGCAGGATTCATGGGATCGGAAGTCATCGAATTAGCTGTCATGGATTCATCTGCAATGGCCTGAACAAGGTCCTGAGGGCGCTGACCGAGGATCGTGCCGGCATCAAGCACAACACGGTGATCGGATTCAAGACTGGTCACATCAACATCAACACCAGCGCCATCACTGCTGACGGTGATGGTGTTGGTACGAAGGCTGGTGGGATTAAAATCACCAATAACCTGGACACGTTGTGTACCGGTTCCACCAGCGCCACTCACATTGATTGTGAGTTCTTCAATCGCTGCCACTTCGGCGATGATTGCAAAGTTGCCGGTCGTCAGTGGTGCATCCGCAGCGAGAGCACCGGTACCCCTGAGAATCACGATCTCGGTCGTTTCAGCGATGGCAGCAAAGCCTGCAGCCGAAAGCTCAGTGCGACGTGAGACATTGGCATCCCCTGCCACGGCAATCACGCGGAACGACTCAGTGGTGTTATCGCCATGAATCACCAGGCGATCACCAAGCTCACGGTTGGCACCACCATGAACAAAATCACGGCCGCCACCGCTAATGGCGTTCTGAAGGGTCGAGCCGGCTGCGGTGTAGGTGAAGACGTCGTCATCAACGCCGCCGCGCAGGTTGTCATCGCCACCACCACCAAACAGCAACGCGCGCTGATCACCGCTGTAAATGAGTGCATCAGCAGAGCTGGTGGCACCAGCGACAAGATCAAAGATGCCATCGCTGAAGCGCAGGCGTTCAATCGACACGAGGGTGTCAAGACCGCCGGTCAGAGTTGAGACCGTGAGGTTGACACCATTCAGTCCAAACCGGGCATCCACGACCGTCTGCGCTGGAGGGTTGGATGCATTCCCCAGACTGGTGGCCACCCCGGCAAAGTTGGCAACGTCAACACCATCACCACCATTGAGAAGGTCAGAGCCCACGCCACCAGAGAGATAGTCATCACCTCCATTGCCGAGCAGAACGTCAGCTCCGGCACCACCAAAGATGTAATCCTGACCAGCCGTACCCGTCAGCGTATTGGCGGAAGCTGTACCGACAATCGCATTAAAGACGGGAGTTTGAAAGGTGTTCGCAAAACCAGCGGCATCGAGGTAGCTGGCTGTCATCGACAGCTGCCGACCGGGCGTGGCGGCCAACACCAGCTCACCAGCCGCCGAGAGCGGTAGCGCAGTGGCAGAATCAGCGGCATCAAAGAAGGAAACAGAAACCGAGCTTGGATCAACAAGCCCTCGCGGATTATCAGGTGTGACGTTATTCGCGTCAAAGAGGGCAGGAGCGCCAAGGCCAACGCGATTGGCGGCACCGAAGAAACCAAAAAGGCCCGTTGTTGAGAGCTCCGTGGTTGCCAGCAGATCCGAAGAGACTGGCGGATCATTAACCAGCCGTAGATCTTGGTCGGCGAAACGTGCAACCTCAATATTGCGAAGCCGATCCATCCCGTCACTCTGCAGGCCGTCTGAAACGATCAGATGCGACACAGTGACAGAACCGTCGACTTCGAAAGTAATGTCGTAGTTCTCCCTCAGGTCCTGGAAGACAGCAACATCGAGATTGACATCATCGGGGTTAGAGCCATCAGCACGATCGTCATACAGAATCTCACGCACAGCATGCATCTCCCCCGGATCAATGGCCCCCGAAACGAGATCAACAAACAAATCACTAAGGCTGTCGACCGTAAAATAAGAACCGTCTTTACGAGTCCCTTCGATGCGAACATTCAGCCAGGCATCGCCATCGATGAGATCATCGCCAACTCCACCCATGATGGTGTCACTGCCGTCTCCGCCGAGGAAGATCTGACTGTCTGAATTTCCGTCGATGTTGAGGTCACCGAAGGCAACCGCATCCGGATCCACGAGGTCTTCACCGCCAAGCACAGCACGCAGGCCACGAATCCTGTCAACACCAGCCTGTGTGAGCTGGTTCTGGAACCAAGGATTCTGGCCAATGGAACGAACAGATCCCCTCAAATGATCGTCATACTTCCAGCCCGATAAGCCTTCAACGGAATCAAAACGATCGCGCAGTATCACCGCCAAGGCAGCATCTGGGATTTCAACCAGACCGGGGATCTGCGGCGTGAGGTCCGTATCAGCCGCAACAGGGTCGCCCTTATGAATAGCCCAGTCAAAGCCATTCATGCCATTATTTCGCTGAATGCCCACGCCCTGAACCATAATGTCATCTCCATTTTCACCGTCGTAATCAGTATCGTTTCCCTGGCCATTCATAATGTCATGACCGACAATTGGGCTGTCAAAGAACAGCTCCGAATTTTCGCCGGCCATGTAATCAAAGCCTTCGCCACCCTCCATCCAGTCGTCGCCCTCACCTCCCATCATGAGATCAGGAGCTGAGCCGCCACGCATAAAGTCGTTATCCTCACCGGCAAACATTTCAGTGCTATCAACGACGGCAAACATCGCGTCTTGACCCGCACCGCCAAAATCAACGTCAAGGCCAGCACCATTGACGATTACGTCATCTCCATTTTCACCACGGAGAAAATCATCACCGAAGGGATCAATAATAATGTCATCGCCGTCGCCACCAAAGACCTGATCAGACTCCATGCCGGCATTGAGATAGTCATCACCGCCATCGCCCCATAGCGTATCGATGCCCTTGTCGCCATAGATGGCATCATTCCCCTCTGTTCCGCCCAGAACAACATGTTCACCGCCGGTGAAGCGCAAGACGTTGCCATCCACAAAACCGTTACCGTCAAGATCTAAAGATCCGTACTGACGAATAACTTTGCTCGTGGCCGCACCCCCCAGGAGGAAATCGAAGAGCGTGGATGCCGTGGGGTCTAGAGAGCCCCGTTGCTCAGCTGTATTTTCGCTTCCAACCAAAGCATCAAGCTCTTGATCACCGCTGTAATTGGCTTGAGCCGTATTGAGATCGAGCTCTAAAATGAGATCCGGCACACCCATGATGTGCGCAGACAGGTGAGTCGCATGCGGATCGCCAAGATCCGAGTTCCGCATCACCAGATCGGAGAAGGTTGTGGCCTCCAACTGGGTCAGCAGGTTCATCCCCTGTGTACGACTCAGGTAATAGAAGCGGTCTCCGTTCTGCAGCTGCTCCATCTGGTATTGGAAGACTGCGTTGAAGGTTTCTCCCAGCTGGCCGCCGAATTCATTCACCTGCTCTGCCAGACCCCCGATCCAAAGGTCCACATCATTGATGCCGGTCTCCTGGTCGGCATACGCACCCGTACCCCTCAGGAAGTCCAGAGAATCAGCGGGCGGCTCTTGACCATCAAACGGCGTGTTGAAGACAATCAACATCGCAGCGCGACGCTTGGCCTCAACGCTTGTAGCCTCTGTGATGGTGTGGTGTGTGCCGTAGGCAGCGATGAGATTCACCACCGACATCGGATTCTTCAGATGTTGGAAGAAACCATGGGAATCAGCTTGATTTGGATCAACCGTCCAACCGGTGTAGGGCTTGAGCTGAACAGCCCCGGTCATCGCATAGAGCTGAGCCCGGGTCTGATTGAGTGACGGGATCCCCAGTTCACGTCCGCGGGCCAAGTTGAGACTGGCCAAGTCAAGCGGCGCCCCTAGCAGGTTGTTGCGCAGCGCTTCGACAATGAACTCGTCGATCTCTTGATCCACCACACGCGTGATCCCGCGGGCAATGGCACCTGTAGCCGCCTCGGCATCGAGGCCGCTATTGGCAAACTCCAGCGGGTTGAGAAAGGATTGAATCAGGCCCAGATCTCTAGAAGCCAGATCCGCTTCCAATCTGGCGACTCCATCACCCAGCTGGGAGTGACCAAAGCGGTAGACCGCATGGGCGAACTCGGCAACAATACGAGCATCAAGATCTGCCGAGTTAGTAAACACGAATGGAGCGATATTTGGCTGGATCCGACGAGCGAATTCCTCAAAGACGATATGCTGATACTGCATCTCGGTAGAGAATTTTGCCGCCTGGAATAGGCGTTCACCATCCCACTGCAGCCCAGCCGCGAAAGCAGTCAGATCAGCATCACTGGCCTGAGAGGACGGGAGAGCAACATCATCAGCGAGGGGTCTACGCAACCACTCGTTGATACCCTCCAGGTCACCGCTGCGCAGAATCGTGAGCTTGTTGGCCTCAAGCACACGGTTATGCTCGCCATGAAAAACACTATGGATGGCCGTGAGGGCGATGTTTTCGTTGCCACGACCATCGCCGGTCACATAGTGAGCATCCAGTAGTTCGTTGTCGTACGTGGTAAAGCCACCCCGACCATCCGGCACCGCGTCAGAGAGGCCAACAGCCATGTCGGCATCCTGCAGCAGCTGTCCATCAACGATCACGGGAACAGCGGCCCGGTTGATGTCATCCAGGAAAGCTTGGGCAATCCGGCTCACATTGAGCTCAGATGGAATCACACCTTCAGCAGTGCCCTCCACCGTGATCGGCTGGCCCTGTGGATCCACAGCGAGTAACTGGGCATAGCCGTTCTGGCCCGCAATGAAGCGACCGTAAGGATCGGTCAGAACCTGGGGGATCTTGAGCACATCCCGATCATCCAGAGCAATGCCGAGGTAGGTGAGGGCCTGGGCCTTCACGTCAGCCCAAGTCGCAACACCACCTTGCGCACCGTTCAGCAAGCGGCCTGTGGCCACGGTGAGACCTTTCTGCCACTCATCAGAACCAGGATCAAGCAGAGCACCGGTGTCACGATCAATGCGCTGATACTCCCTGAGGAAGACCTGATGCGAGGGATGGGAGGTATAGGTCTGGTTCTGATCAATCCAGGGTGTAATCAGATTCGTGCCAGGGTTGCCAGCGGCTCGAGTGAGAGCCATGAAATTGGAAGAGCTGCCCTCCACATACAAAGGGTCATCAGGTTGAAGCGGGATGTACACCGTTCCCTGGCCACCCTTGGCAAGCAGGTCAAGTCCGTGGTCGAAGAACTGACCAAAGATCGTCATCCAGCTGCTGTTGCCCGGCGAAAGGCCGATATCAGCGCTGCGATGCTCGACAACAATGGAGCCATCCGACGTGATCGTGACACCGGATTCCGCCAGGGCATTCATGAATGCCGTTCGCGCATCAGCCTGGTCCTCCTCGGCAGCCAAAGGATCAAGGAGCAGACGCGCCTGCTCATGCAGGATGAGCGCCTGGCGATCAGGATCCTCGTGACCCGCCAAACGCAGGGCGGATGCGATGGCAGCAGGGTTGCTGATGGTCTGATCAACGATCAGGTTCGAAATGGTGCGAACAGACGCATCAACAACACTGTTGGGATGAATCCCTAGATCGTTCTGAGGGTTCGGAGTCCCGGGGTCATAGCTGGTGTTCTTGACCTCAAGCAAACTGGCGGGATCAGGATTGAGATCCAGGCTGGGGCTTCCTGTCCCGCTGATGTAGCTGGGATCAACCAGGCGAGCAAATGATTGATCAGCCGCGCCCGTGAGAACCCCGTCTGGCGATCCAGCAATCAGCTGGTTGTAGCTGCCATCGACATGGCGCAGGCCCAGGGGAAGATTCGCCGCATTGACAAAGGTTGTTCCCGTGATCGCCGGGGAGCCAGTGGCCACCTCTGTGATGATGTCGAGCAGGTTTTCACCAGCGGATTCGCGCTCGGCAATCTTGATGTTCTCAAGAATCCGTTGTAAGTCGGCGTAATTAACGTGGAAGGAACTGGCCATGAACTGCGTCCGAGGAAGTGCACAGGAGGAAGTGACATAGCCAAGGGAGGCCTGCGAAACCTGAGGCCTGGCTAGCTATGACCGCCACAACCATGACGAGCTAATCAGCGACCTTCTTGATCAGAACGCCAGAACCGCGCAAATCGGACAAACCTGCGCACAGAAGCAGCAGAAAACGCAGGCTTGTCCCCAAAGCGACGTTCCAATCCCTAAGCCAGGCCATTCACAAAACAGCTGATCACCATGGCTGAGGTCTTGGTTGGTCTATGGCAATCACAGGCGATCCTCTGCAGACCGACGGCAACTTCAGCGCCTCTGTCGACCTGCAGGAGCCATTGACATCACCTCTGAGCGAGCCCATTGAGACAGCCAGCGATGTGATGAACACGCTGGGAGTTCTAGACAGCACACCTCCGATCCCATCACCAGAGCGGTTCGATCAGCTGGATACAGCGATCGCGGCCCTTGGAGGAGAGATCACAACAACAACCGTCCCGGATCAACTGACAGGTCCCACGGAGGTCAGCAACCCACCCCTTCTGCAGTCAGCCATTGGCCAGGACGCGTTTCTGACCCATCAGCCGCTAGCTCTGCAACAGCGAGTGGTGCTTGAAGATCGCCCCTTCAGCCTTGAGCTTCAGAGCCTGGTGCCAGAAGCGCAGAACCTGAAGCAGATCCAGATCCTGAATCAGGAGGACGGTCAGCCCGTCGACTGGCTGAGTTACGAGTGGCGATTACCCGACGCCACCTTGGCGGAGAAGGTGGTGATTGAAGGCCGGTTCCAAGATCCCTCAGGCGATGGCGTGCAGCTGGATGTGCTGGTCACTGACACGCGCCATGACGGCCTGGGACTGATCGGCCTGGAGCTGGATCTGCTCTGGAAGTCCGATGCCATGGAGCTGGAGCAGATCAACCTCACACCATCACTGCCGCTGTTCCGTGATACGGGCAACCTCGATGCAGCAGCAGGAAGCCTCAGTGGTCTGGTGGCCGCAAGCCTGCCCAGCAGTGGTAACGGTGAAATTCTGGGCGACAGCTGGCGAGAAAGCTTTGCTCAGCTCAACTATCGACTGCTCACGAATGGGGAAGAAGGGCCCGATCTCACGATCATTCCCCGCAACTATCCCGCACGCGGCAACGCCACCCTCTCTGCCGAGCAGGTGGTGGTCGTCGACAGCCAGAGCCGACCCATTCCCGTGCTGTTCGGCCTTGCCCAGCAAGCACAGGTGGGAGAGCACAGACTGCTGCTGCAAGCCATCGACAACTCAGGTCGGGCGTGGGAGCAGACGCTGCTTCTCAACGTTCTCAATGTCAATGACTCCCCCAAGGCCATTGCAATCGACCCGATCGAGATCCTGGAAGACGAAGCATTCACGATCAATCTGGCCGATGCCTTCCAGGATGACGATGTCAGCGTCGGCGACAGCCTGACTTATCAGCTGAGCAGAGGAGCACCGGAATGGATGGTGCTGGATGAACGAAGCGGCTTGCTCAGTGGGCAGGCAAGCAATAGCGAGGTGGGCCACTGGCAGATCGGCGTGGAAGCACAGGATCAGAGTGGAGCGACCACACAGCAGACCGTGAAGCTGGTGGTGATCAACACCAACGATGCGCCGCTCTGGAATGGGAAACCTCTCCCAGAGATCTGGGTCCGGCAGGACCGTCCATTCGAAATCAGGCTGCCGGAGCAAAGCATCAGCGATGTGGATGCCGGAGATCAGCTGAGCTACAGCTTGGATCTGCAGAATGCTGAGCAGCTTGCTTCGCTGCTGACAATCGATGCAGAGAGCGGGACGATTAGCGGCCTGATTCCAGCAGGCGAAACACAACTGCTCAACATCAAACTGGTCGCTACCGATCTTGCCGGTGAGTCAGCAGCTGTGCCATTGCGACTCAAAGTAGTAGATAGGGATTTCAACCGCAGTCCATATCGGATTGGTCCAGAGCTGGAGCAGATCATCCTGCAGGAAGGGGATAGATTCCAGTTGGATTTTGGGGTGCTTTTTCAGGACGACGACATCTTGATTGGCGACCAGCTCCGGTTTGAGGTGGAGGCTCCAGACTGGCTTGAAGTTGATCCACAGCGAAACAGACTTAGCGGTAGCACAGATAACGATTCAGTGGGCGAGCATCGCATCCGACTGCAGGCGATTGATCAAGCTGGAGCCCTAGCAGAGAAGCGTTTCTTGCTGCAGGTTGAGAACAGCAACCAAGCCCCCTTCTACCTGGATGGGGCGTTTGATGAGCGCCGCATCCTCATCAACAGCGATGTATGGCTGCAGGCCAGGGATCTATTTGGAGATCTCGATCAGATTCATAGCGACAAACTCAGTTTCGGCCTGCAGAAAAACCGCGAGAGCAACCTAGTTTTTGATCCTGACACCGGCGAACTGAGATTTTCACCAGGAGAACGCGACCAAGGCTTACACCGACTGACCCTGACTGCAACGGATCGCAGTGGTGCGATCAGCCTTTATCAACTCAACCTCGATGTCATCACAGCTGACCAGAAGGGTGGCACGAAGCAGAGCCGCGGTGAGGACAACCTGCTCAGCATTGAACCCCGCCTCTATCTCTCAGGGAGCGGCGAGCGGATCAGGACGGAGCAACTTGGGACCCTGCCCGCTGGTACTCAGCTGTCCATGCGTGTGGAACTGACTGATCAGCGGCAGAGCAGCCTCAACCCAGGGGTGATCGGGCTTGATCTGGATCTGCACTGGACAGGTCTGCAGCTGAGACAGCCAGCCGATCGCCCCCTCGACGAATCGATCACTGCGGTCTTCCCTCTGTTTCGGCAGGTCGATCCAAGCCGTCTTAACGAGAACCGCCTGCGCTTCAGCGCTGCCAGCCTGCCGGAACTCGGCCTGGGTGAGGCGCTTGGTGACCAGCCAGCCGAGACGTTTCTTGTCCTTGATTTTGAGCTCACGGATCCATCGGCTCCGATCCGCCTGGATCTGATGCTCAATGAGGAGTCAGCGGGTGGACTGGGACTCGCCATGGCCGATGGCAGCGATGCAGCACGGCAACTGGAAATCAAGTCGCTCAGCGCTCAGACACTGATTGATCGATTGATTCGCGAGGGACAGGAGAAAGCCAACAGGGTCCGCGGTGTCGGCATTCGCATCGGCGTCGAGACGAGCCCATCGCAGAGCCCATCGCTGCGCGGCGAATCAGCCAGTGCTCTGCAGCTCGATCCATCAGGACCGTCTGGGCCAGAGACACGCACAGCACAAGTTCCGACCCTGGACGTCGGAAGAGTGGGTGCTGACCTTCGGGGCAACGACCAACCACTGCTTCTAACCGTGACAGCGGCAGGGCACCCGGCAGCACCGACGGATGAAACCGAAGTTCCTCTGAGCGAGTCAGCGCTGAAGCGCGGACGCCTGCAGCAAGGCAAGGAGCCTGACGAGCAGGGACGCGAAGCCATGGACACCTGGCAGCAGAGGCGGCGAATGGAAACTCAGCAGCCCGATGACTTCCGCAGCCTGCTACGGAATCTGCTCGAGTTTTTTCAGCATCCAGCGAGCCTGGCGGGCCTCGTGATCACGATGATGACGATGCCCGCCGGTGGTGAGCGTGGTCTTCGCTCCCTGCTGCTCAAATCGAAGCTCGGCCGAGCGATTCAGCTGCAGCGGCGTAATCCCGAGCTGAAAGCTGCATGGCATCTGCGGCTTTACCCCGTTAGAGGTACTCCGATGCCACTTCAGCTGTTGATCGAGCACGGCCGCATCAGCCTGCAGGCCAATCAGATCCATGCGCCGAACACCTTATTGGTCACCCGTGAGCTGGATCAGCAGGCCTCTCTGTGGCAGTTGATCTGCAGCAGTAGCCATCCAGGCGCACTACTGGCTGATGTGAGCCGCATGCTCGAACGCGTCCTGGACCACCAGGAGGAGGACCTGAATTGGGGCAGCTGGCTGGATCACCTGGCATGGCAGCGCGATCCGCCAGCCAACCCTCACAAGCGAATCCAACTGCAGCAGTTGAAGCAATCGCTACTGCTGGCGCAAGACATTGATCAGGCCATGGCTGATGCCCTGATGGTCAGTGAACTCCTCAACTGCCAGGTGCAGCTGGGACTGATGCCTCAGAAGGGCTGAACACATCAAACACAACCAACAGTATCGCCGTGACCACTCCCAGACCTACTGCCAGACCGACTGCCAGACCGACTGCGATCACGAACATGGCAATCAACAACTCGCCAATCATGAATACAGCAGAGCCTTCGACATTGACGGCCGAGTCGCTTCTTACAGCGCTGAAGGATGCCAGCAGTGTGGAGCTAATTTCACTGCTATTTCGCTTCGAGTTGGCAGAACCCTTCCTGAGACAACTCAAAGAAAGAGCCGTGGTCTTTGAACACAACAACCTGTCAGACCCCAATAAGGTTGCCGAAGATGCCACGAAGACATACTGCAGCAAACACGGTCTCAAAAACCAGGAGGAGCAGCAACAATGGTGCCTTCAACGCGGCATGAGCAGGGCTGATCTCATCTCCGAGGCCATTCATGACTGGCGCCGCACAGAACTCCGCGAGCAATTCTGTGGCAACGTCGAATCACTCTATCTGCGCTACAAGGACAATCTAGACAGAGTGCTGTATAGCCTGATTCGCGTAGATGATGCGGGCCTCTGCCGCGAACTGTTCTATGCCATCGAAGCTGGCGAGATCAGCTTCGGTGAGGCGGCACGTCTCCATTCACGGGGTCCGGAGGCAAAAACGCAGGGCATTGTCGGCCCTGTTGACTTGACCACCCCCCATCCGGAGATCGCCGGTCGGTTGCGCACGGCTCAGGCCGGCCAGTTGATCGGCCCTTTTGAAGCAGCTGAATGGCACACTCTGCTGCGCCTGGAGTACCGGTTCGACAGCGAATACGACGCACATACGCAAAACTTCCTCGAGGAAATGAATTTCAAGTCGAGGATCTGCGGCGATCTCAAGACCGAACTGCAACAACTCTCGAGCTGGCTGCAGGGTCAATTCAGTGATGCAACTCACAACGGCGAATGCAGATGCCTTGCGCTCTCTGGCACAACAACTGGATTGTGACCATCGCCGATTTCCCGCAGGATCGGTCCTACAGACCAGTGGCTCAAGCCCGGAAGTGCTGCTGGTGGTACAAGGCCATTGCAGGCTTCTAGATCCTGATCGTCTCTTTGGCAGCCACACCGTGCTGCGACCGGAAAGCCCCTATCTCTGCGGTGCACTGAGCCTGCTGAACACCGACTTGGGCGAAGAGCTGATGGCCTCCACAGACTGCGAAGCCATCGTGCTTGGGACACTTCCCTTGCATCCAAAACTGGAGGAAGCAGTTCTGGATCATTTACGCAGCGGCCTCTCCCCCAGTGAACTGCCTCTGATCCAGAAATACATCCAGGGCTATGGGATCAATGTGCCAGAGGACCAGCAGACTCCGGAGATCTACCTGCGGCGCTGGCAGATATTGCCCACAGGAGATCCACCACCAAAAAGCGAACCAAAAGGACCACTAATTTATGCCGATCGCTCCACAAAAGGGTTTCATTACGGACAGCTGGTCACATCGGAGGCGATTCGCTGCTTCCTGGGTGAGGAGAAGCCGCGCGTTCTGATCTGGAGCGACGCTGAACATCCCAAGGAAGAGCACTCCAGACGCCCCGCCGGGCTACGACCGATTGACCGTGGGGACGCCCCGACCAACGCAGCGCCCGACAGCCAGACCACAGCACTGGAGCAACAGCAACCAAGCCTTGCTCAGCAGATCCGACAACTCGGGTTTCGCCCCGTGGGTGGCGGTACGGCGGCGGAGTGCCATACCGCTGTGCTCACGATGCTGGCCCAGTTCTACGGGCTACCCATGCGGCGAGACAACCTGCGCAAAGCAGGACATTTTCTCGCCGCCAGCGAACAGAACCTCAGCCTGGAAAAGCTGGTGAGCGTGGCGGATCAGTTCGGGCTGGCCGGGCGAATCGTGACGTTTCGGGCTGCCGATGCCAGCCGTCTGCCCACGCCTGCCGTGATTCTGGATCCCCAGCAAAATCCGAGCCTCATTATTGAAGCCAATGGATCCGGCCTCTTAATTCTCAACCCCAACACAAAGGCTGAGCGACTCAATGGTGAGGTCCTGAGCGAGCGGTTCGGTTCGGATCTAAAGGCTGTGACCATCAGCGCGGGCCGGCATACACCACAGCAGCGCTTTGGCCTGAGCTGGGTCCTGCCCTTCCTGAGCCGCTACAAGGTTGGACTTGTGGAGGTCTTCATCTCGAGCTTTCTGGCGCAACTCTTTGCCCTGGCGACACCACTGCTCTTTCAACAGATCATCGACCGGGTCATTGGCCAGGGTTCGGTGAATGCGCTCGGCGGCTTTGCGGTGGTGATGGTGCTGCTAATGGTTCTGGAACTGATCTTCAGTAATCTGCGCACCTTCCAGTTCATGGAGATCTCCAACAGGGTTGATATCAGCCTGGGCTCGGCAATTATTTCCCGCCTGCTGAGACTCAATATTCGCTATTTCGAAAAGCATCCCGTAGGCGAGCTGGCCAGCCGCCTCAATGAACTCGACAAGATCCGCAGCTTCCTTACTGGCACTGCACTCACGGTGGTCCTCGATGCACTGTTTGCGATGCTCTACTTCGGGGTGATGTTTTTCTACTCGCCGATTCTTGCCGGCATCATCCTCGGAAGTATTCCACTACTACTGCTAGTCATTCTTGGCCTGACACCGATTACCCAGCGCCTGATCCGGCAGCGCGCTGAGGCGTACTCAAGAACCCAGTCCTACATGGTGGAAGTGCTAAATGGCATCCAGACCGTGAAGGTGCAAAACAGTGAGTTGACGACAAGGCGGAACTGGGAAGACCGGCACCTCGATGGCATCAACAAGGGATTTCGCTCGGTTCTAGCCAACACGGCCAGCTCCAACGCCCTGCAGTTGATCAATAAAAGCAGCAACATTCTGGTGATCACCGTGGGGGCATGGCTGGTTCTGCAGAACCAGCTGACACTGGGCGGTCTGATCGCGTTTCGGATCATCAGCGGCTATGTGACCCAACCGATCCTGCGTCTAGCTGGCACCTGGCAGAACTTCCAGGAGGTCTCTCTAGCCGTGGAACGGCTGGGGGATCTGGTGAACCAACCCCTAGAAACCGAGGACATCGAAGACGCGAACATCAGCATGCCCCCAATCGAAGGGACGATTCGCTTCGATCAGGTGAGCTTTAGTTACGGAGCCACCAGTGGCGGACAGCTGTCCGGGGTGAGCTTGACGATCCCCAAGGGAAGCTTTACGGGTCTGGTAGGGCAAAGCGGCTGCGGCAAGAGCACCCTGCTCAAGTTGATTCCCAGGCTCTATGAACCAAGCCGAGGAAAAGTACTCATTGACGGCCTGGATGTCAGCAAGGTTGAGCTCTACTCCCTACGCAGGCAGCTGGGATTTATTCCACAGGACTGCCTGCTATTCGAAGGTTCGATCTACTCCAACATCGCCGTAGCCGATCCGGAAGCCGCAACGGATCAGGTGGTAGAAGCGGCACGCCTTGCCTGTGCCCACGACTTCATCATGGGACTTCCCTATGGCTACAGCACTCCGGTTGGAGAAAAGGGAGGAGGTCTATCTGGTGGACAACGGCAACGGATTGCCCTGGCGCGAATGCTGCTGCAAAACCCCAGTTTGATGATTTTGGATGAGGCCACAAGTGCCCTCGATGTGGATACAGAACAGCAGGTTGTGAGGAATCTTCGAAGCCACGCCAAAGGCCGCACCCTACTGATGATCACCCACCGACTCTCCACACTGATTCATGCCGATCAAATTGTCCTGATGCACAACAGCCGCATCGACTCCGTAGGCACTCATGAAGAATTAATGGCCCAATCAGGTCGCTACTACGCCCTTTATCAACAACAGTTTGGAGGCTAAATGAAATCACTATTAACCGACCTAAGACAACTAACCAAACTCAAGCTGCAACAAGCTAATGACGCGACAGCCAGTCACCAGATGCTGCTCACGCCTCCCCCGCGCTGGAGCCGCGCCCTGATCTGGTCGCTGGGGCTGGGTTCTCTAGCCTTGCTGAGCTGGTCATGCCTCAGCCGCATTGAAGAAACCAGCAATCTGCCTGGACAGCTGGAGACGATACGCGCGGAGGCCAGCATCAAAAGTCCCGATTCAGCCGTGGTGGAACGGGTGAATGCCGTGCAACACCAAATGGTGCAACAAGGGCAAGTCTTATTCACCCTAAGCCGTGGTGATTTACAGCCAAGACTGGAGAGTATTCCCCTCAAGCTTGAACTCCTCAAGCAAAAGGGACAACGTGATGACCTCGCCTTTGCCATCCGCCTCAGTCAAGCCAAGGCACGTATCCAATTGAACACCGGCCTGGTGGCCAGGCTGCGAAATCTGGTGCAGCAGGGTTCCGCGCAGGAGGTGCAGTTGCTCGACAAGGAAAACGAGCTCTTTCAAAGCAAAGCCGAGCACCAGGCCCTGCTGGAAGAGAAAGCCAAGTTGGATCTACAGCGCAGGATCGAGATCAATGACCTGAGCATGCAACTACGGGAGTTGCGCGACCGCTCAGCACAATTCGATGTGGTTTCGCCCATTGGTGGATCGCTGCAGCAACTGGCCGTTCAGGTGACTGGTCAACGGGTGGACCAAGGTGAAGTTCTCGCGAAAGTGGTGCCCAGTGATGGCCTGATTGCCTCGGTGCAAGTGTCATCCAAATTGGCAGCACCCATCCAACGGGGTAAACGGGCAGAGATCACCGTGGATGCCTTTCCAGCCAATGAACACGGCACACTTCGAGGTGTTATTGAATCATTGTCTCCCACCACATCTGCGTTGGACGGCAAGGGGCAGGCACAGGCCTACATCGCCCGAATTCGTATTAACAAAAGCGGTATTCCAGAGCATTACCCGGCGGAATCTCTGCGATCTGGAATGGGCATCACCGCCCGGGTTGTGCTGCATGAAAAACCAGTGATTGCTGTTGTTTTTGATTTTCTTGAGGACATCTTCAAACCGATGGCAGAGCGACACTGATGTGTACACGATCACGCTCGCCCTGAATGGTGAACCGGCTCATCAGGCACAGCGACATCGGACATTCCTACCTTCATTCCCAAGTTATGGAACAACCCACCATCACCCGTACAGAGAACGGCACCCCAGCCGCGACACTCACCATCGGTGATCGGAGCTATCCGATTGCAGATCTCAGCGATGAAGCCCAGAAACTGGTCAAAGCTGCCTACGACTGTGAAACACAGATCACCAGGCTTCGGCGCGATGTTGATTATCTGAGCATCGCCCATCGAACCCTGCTGCAGGAGCTCACAAACCGTCTACCCGACTAATCACCCGGCCTGCGCGCTGGCGGGTCCGACTCGGCAGTTCACCGAACAGTCGTTTGTAATTGGCAGCCATCCGTCCTGTGGGAGGCAAACCCACCAACGCGCAGGCTTCTCTTAAATCAAGGCGCTTCAAAAGATGCTTCCGCAGACTGGCCAGACGGATCTCCTGAAGGGCCTGCAGAGGCGTGCAGCCACGCACCTTTTGAAACGACACCTGAAGTGTGCGCGCAGAGATGTAGCAGGACTGACACAGATCCTGCAGAGCGATCACCTCGGACATGTGGCTTTCCATGTAAGCCATGGCACGCTCCACATGCAGAGCATGGGCATCCTGCACAGAACCGTGCGGCAACTGATCACGCCCCACCAGCCCGCTTGCCATCACCGCAAGCACGGAGGCTTCAAGTGGCAACGCCAATGTGGAGCGCGCTTCACCCTCGGGCCGGAGTGCCAACTGCAGCAACCGCTCGCAGCAAGCCAGTAACAACCTTTCCTGTCCCGCCAGGGCATCCAGCAACAGGTGCAGATTGGGCTGGGCGACACCCTGGCGTCGGCAGAGATCCAGAAGGCCCTGCAGCGGCAGCTGCATCACCAGAGCCGACAGCACATCGGATCCCGCAGTCAACGCGAGCGGATCGTCCGGGAGCAGCACACAGCCCACTTGATTGAGCACCGCCGTGAAAGAACGTCCGGCTGCCACGCCCTGAAAGCGGCCCCGGGTTGGGATCACGACGCTCACCATGGCGGGATGATGACGAAAGCGCAGATCAGAGATCCCAGCCGCCGACATCTTGAGGACGGTGAGCTGTGAACCCCGATAGGTTTCGACCTGCACATCGCGGATCCTCGGCCCACCAAAAGCTGAGTCTCGATTCAGCTGGAGTCGCGACAGCCAGGCGGCCATCTCAGGCTCCACCTGCAAGCCCAGATGTGCTGTTGAGATCACCTTGGACCAGGACAACTGGTCGTACCTAGAGATCACCGAGAACAGCAACGCAGAGCCAAGCAGATCTGCACAGGAAAGAGGCTTGATCCGAAGCGAGCGCCGACCAGCGCGCCGCAGTCTCACTCGCCTCAAAGCGGCATCAAGACTGGACTGACTCAAGGTGTCTCTTCGTCCGTTTGGCCTGATTGGGCCGGCGGATGTGTGTCAGCACGTGTGCCACGATCCATGCGGCCCGGACCTCAGCTCGACCGCACCTGTGACCCTGCGCCTCACCAACACCCTCACCCGCCGCGTTGAGGACTTCCGGCCGCTGGAGCCCGGCAAGGTGAGCATCTACTGCTGCGGTGTCACGGTCTATGACCTCTGCCACCTGGGCCATGCCCGCAGCTACATCGCCTGGGACGTGCTGCGCCGCTACCTGATCTGGAGCGGCTACGCGGTGACGTTCGTGCAGAACTACACCGACATCGACGACAAGATCCTCAACCGCGCCGCCGAAGAAGGCAGCTCGATGGAGGCGGTGAGCGAGCGCAACATCGAGGCCTTCGTGGCCGACATGGCGCGGCTCAACATCCTTCCGGCCGACCGCATGCCGCGGGCCACCCGCAGCCTTGATGCGATCCGGGCCCTGATCAGCGAGCTGGAGGCCAAAGGCGCCGCCTACTCCGCCGATGGCGATGTGTATTTCGCCGTGATGAAACACGCCGGCTACGGCAAGCTCAGCGGCCGCGATCTGGAGCAGCAGCAGGACAACGCCGCCGGCCGCGTCGCCTCCGAGGAAGAGGCCCGCAAGCAGCACCCCTTTGATTTCGCCCTCTGGAAGGGCGCCAAACCCGGCGAGCCCAGCTTCCCCTCCCCCTGGGGGCAAGGCCGCCCGGGCTGGCACATCGAGTGCTCCGCAATGGTGCGCGAAGAGCTGGGCGAAACCATCGACATTCACCTGGGCGGCGCCGATCTGGTCTTCCCCCACCACGAAAACGAAATCGCCCAGTCGGAAGCGGCCACCGGCAAAGAGCTGGCCCACTACTGGCTCCACAACGGCATGGTCAACGTGGGCGGCCAGAAGATGTCGAAGTCCCTGGGCAACTTCACCACCATCCGGGCCCTGCTGGATTCAGGGGTCTCAGCGATGACCCTGCGGCTCTTCACCCTGCAGGCCCACTACCGCAAACCGCTCGATTTCACCGGCGAAGCCCTCGAGGCTGCGGCCACCGGCTGGAAGGGTCTGAACGCCGCCCTGGGGCTGGCCGCTGACTCCACCTGCGAATCGACTCAACTCTCAGCGGATCTCGCCGCGGCCCGTGAGCGCTTCGCGGCCGCCATGGACGATGACCTCAACACCTCCGCCGCCCTGGCGGTGCTGTTTGAGCTGGCCAAACCCCTGCGGGCCCTCGCCAATCGCATCGAGCGGGGCGATCACGCCGAAGTGGCCGAACTGGCCCCGCAGCTCGCTCTGCTGGTGGAACTCGCCGGCGTGCTGGGCCTGCGCCATGAAGCCGCCGCCCACCCCTCGGCCGGGGCTGGGCTCAGCGACGACGAGATCAGCGCCCAGATCCAAGCGCAGATCGAGGCCCGCAAGGCCGCCAAGGCCGCCAAGGATTTCGCCACCGCCGACCGCATTCGTGATGAGCTCCAAGCTCAGGGGATCGAGCTGATCGATAAACCCGGCGGCCTCACCGAGTGGCTGCGCCGCTGAACCCTGCACAGGATGGGGGCAGCCTGCGACCGCTCCCGATGCACCGCTCCGTTGCCCCGCTGTTGATCAGCAGCCTGATCGGCCTCACGGGCGCAATCGCTGCCTGTCCACCAGCCGCCGCACAAGCGCGGCCGAGCCTGAACAGCTCCACCACGGCGCCTGCGAGCACCACCTACCTGGGCGTGTGGGCGCTCACCGATAGCAACAACAACCTCTTCAACGTGCGCGTGAACGCCGGTGGCCGGGCCGTGAGCACGATCGGCACCGCTGGTGTGCCGATGGCGGGCGCCGAACGCCTCGGCAAGGCCCAGTTCCGCGAACTGGGCCGCTGGCAGCCCTGGGGCAACGGCATCCGCGTGGACTACACCAACGGCTGGAGCGACTGGATCTATGTGGGGCCCAGCGGCCTGAGCCATGCCTCCTGGAAACCCGGCCAGATGCGCGACAGCATCCCCACCAATTTCGGCACCGCCGTGAAGCTGAAGGGCACCGCCGCTGATGCGGTGGGTGTCTACCGCTTCCCACCGGCCCAGGCCGATCTGAAGCCCTACACCGCCACGCTGCTCTCCAACGGCCTGGCCTTCAACGACATCGATGCCAACGCCGGTGGAGTGTGGCGCCTGAGCGGCAGCACGGTGGTGATCGACTGGATCAGTGGCTGGCGCACAGCCATGAGCCTGAGCCCCGGCTCCCGCCTGGAGTTGCAGCACTGGGCACCGGGGAGCAATCGCAACGGGCCACCAACCGCCGTGCGTCAGGCCACAGCGATCGACTGAGCCTCAGCCCTTCGGCGCCTGCTGATCCTTCATCATCTGCTCGATCTTGCGAATGCGAACGGCCGTGGTGCTCCAGACCTCCTTCTGAAAGCCCGGTTCGCACTGCTCCACCAGCTGCTCAATCGCTTCACCTCGCTCAAAGGCATCCCAGAGCTGGCGCTCCAGCTTGGCTCGCTCAATGAAGTTGAAGCGTTGAAGCCACTGGGGTCCGATCGCCATGGAGGGGCCGATGTCTGCGCCCAGTTAAGCCTTTGCCAGCTCAGCTCGCGGGCGACCAACTGCGCAGCAGATCGACGATGGAGACCACCAGGCCAAGGCTGATGACTGGCACAGAGACCCAGCGCAGACCGAGCTGCAGGTAGCGCAGCAGGCGGGGCGAGGTCCCCGACTCCTGCAGGTCCTGGCGGAAGCGATCGGGCGCACGCCAACCCATCAAGAGCGCCATCAGCAGGCCGCCGGCGATCAGGCAGACACCGCCAAAGATGGCATCCATGCGCTCGAGCACAGCCACATCGAGGGCCGAGGGGAGACCGATCACGGCAATCACGAGCACCATCAGCCAGACGGCCCGGCGGCGGCTCCAGCCCAGACGATCCATGGCGGAGCTCACGGGGACCTCCAGCAGCGAGACCGAGGAGGTGATCGCGGCGACGTAGGCCAGCAGGAAGAACGCCGCCGCCACGAGACGACCGGCCCCACCGAGGGACGCCAGGCCGGTGGGCAGAGCGATGAAGAGGGTGCCGACGGTGCTGCCGCTGACCACATCGCCCAGGGCAAAGCTGGCGACGATCGGGAAGGTGACACAGCCGGCCATCAGCCCCACGGCGGTGTCCATGCCCACCACGGCGGCGGCTTCACCGGGGATGCCGCTGCGGCGATCCAGGTAGGAGGCGTAGGCCAGGATGCAGCCGATGCCAGCGCCGATTGAGAAGAAGGCCTGGGTGAAGGCGTTGCGGATGGTGGTGAGGTCGGTGAGCTTGCTGGCATCCCAGCGCAGCAGGAACTCGCTGTAGCCGCGGTGGGCACCGGGCAGGAAGGAGGCCCAAACCAGCAGGGCCAACAGCAGGACAAACAGCAGCGGCATGCCCCAGCGCGAGAGGCGCTCAATGCCCGCCTTGACGCCAGCGGCAACCACCACACCGGTGAGGGCGAGGCTGAGCAGGTGGCCGAGCACGGCGTCACCGCCACTGCTGATACCAGCGAAGAAGGCCTCGGCTGAGGCCATGTCCGCGGGCAGGGGCGCGCTGATGGCGTGCAGCAGGCTGCGGCCGGTCCAGCCCATCAGCACGGCGTAGTAGCTGAGGATCCCGACGGAGGCAGCGATATAAAGCCAGCCCAGCGGTGCCCAGCGGCGGCCGCCGGCGGTGATCGGCGCCACCAGGGGGGAATGCCCGGTGCTGCGGCCCAGCACCATCTCGGCCACCAGCACCGGCAGGCAGACGAGCGCGACGATCAGCACATAGAGGAGCACAAAGGCAGCCCCTCCGCCTTGGGAGGCGCGATAGGCAAAGCCCCAGAGATTTCCCAGGCCCACCGCACTGCCGGCGGCGGCCAGGACGAAACCAAGGGAGGAACCCCACTGCTCCGGGGGGTGTCCGCGATCGCCGGAGGCCGAATCCACCATCGAGGGCTGCTGAGTGCAGCCCCTAGTTTCCCCGGCCGCGCAAGCGCTTAGCCGCCCATCTCCGCCGCACCGATGCGCTGCTGCACTTGCTCGAGGCCGGTGACGAGCAACACACCAGCGCCCATCAACAGCAGGGCGACGGCCAACTGAGAGCCATCGGCTGGTGCGGCGAGGGCATCGCGCAGCACCACCAGCTTGCCCTTGGCGTTGACGGTGCTCTCAAGGACGGTGCGGAAGGGCCAGATCTTCCAGAGGGAACCGACCATGAAACCCATCAACAGGGCGACGGCCTGACCGTGCCAGCGGCTGAGCAGCCAGCGCAGCAGACGCACGAAGAGCAGCAGGCCAGTGATGCAACCCAGGGCAAAGGGGATCAAGGTGCCGAACTCCAGACCCTTCACGCTTTCCATGACGTGCTGGTACTGACCAAGCACCAGCAGCAGGAACGAACCGGAGACCCCCGGCAGGATCATGGCCATGATCGCGACGGCCCCGCTCCAGAAGAGAGTGAATGGGTCATGGGGCATGGTGACCGGGGTGCGGGTCACGAGCACGAGGGCCGCGATCACCCCGAGGGCCATGGCCAGCAAGCCCGCCAGACCCCAGTGGGCGTGCCGGGCAATCAGCACGATCGATCCGACGATCAGACCAAAGAAGAAGGCGAAGAGCAGGACGGGCTGGTGCTCATAGAGCCAGGTGATGGGCCGCACCAGCAGCAGCACTGACCCGAGCAGGCCCGCGAGCAGGGGCACCAGGAAGCCGAGGTGGATGCGGGCGGCGGCGGCCGGCCAGTCGCCGCGGCGCAGCAGGGCCAGCAGCTCCAGGTCAAAGCCGGTGATGGCCTCGAGCAGCTGGCCGTAGATGCCGAGGATGAAGGCCATGGTTCCGCCGGAGACGCCCGGCACCACATCGGCCGATCCCATGGCCAGGCCGCTGGCGAACACGTAGGGCCACCGGGGGGAGGCAGTGGCTGGCTGCTCGGCCATCGGGAAAACACAAAGCGCCCGCAACGCTAAGCGTCCTGCCAGGCCAGGCAATGGGAAACTTGAGGGCCAGATCGACGGAGCCCTGCCGTGAAAGCCCTCTCAGTGCTCGGCTCCACCGGCTCGATCGGCACGCAGACCCTCGAGATCGTCGAGGAGTTCCCCGATCGTTTCCGGGTGGTGGCCCTGACGGCCGGCAACAACCTGGACCTGCTGATCAGCCAGATCCAACGGCACGCGCCGGAAGTGGTGGCCCTGGCGGACGAGGCGAAGCTGCCTGAACTGCGCGAGCGGCTGAACCACCTCGAACCCAGCGCCCGGCCCGCCAAGCTGCCCGAACTGGTGGGCGGCTCCGATGGCCTCTGCACCGCCGCGGCCTGGCCCACGGCTGATCTGGTGGTCACAGGCATCGTGGGCTGTGCCGGCCTGCTGCCCACCCTGGCCGCCATCCGCGCCGGCAAGGATCTGGCCCTGGCCAACAAGGAAACCCTGATCGCCGCCGGCCCGGTGGTGCTGCCGGAGCTGGCCAAGAGCGGCTCGCGCCTGCTGCCGGCCGATTCCGAGCACTCCGCCATCTTCCAGTGCCTGCAGGGCACCCCCTGGGCTGACACCGCCCGCCTCAGCACCGGCGTGCCCACCCCCGGCCTGCGCCGCATTCAGCTCACCGCCAGCGGCGGCGCCTTCCGCGACTGGGATGCCGCTGATCTGCACAAGGCCACCGTGGCCGATGCCACCAGCCACCCCAACTGGAGCATGGGGCGCAAGATCACGGTGGATAGCGCCTCGCTGATGAACAAGGGCCTGGAGGTGATCGAGGCCCACTACCTGTTCGGCCTGGATTACGACCACATCGAGATCGTGATCCACCCGCAATCGATCATCCACTCGATGGTGGAGCTGGCCGATTCCTCGGTGCTGGGGCAACTGGGCTGGCCCGATATGAAGCTGCCGATCCTCTACTGCCTGAGCTGGCCCGAGCGCCTGGAAACCCCCTGGCGCCGCCTCGATCTCACCGAGGTGGGCCAACTCACCTTCCGCAAGCCCGACCCGGCCAAATACCCCTGCATGGAGCTGGCCTACGCGGCCGGCCGCGCCGGCGGCACGATGCCGGCGGTGATGAACGCCGCCAACGAGCAAGCGGTGGCGCTCTTCCTCGAGGAACAGATCCACTTCCTCGATATCCCGCGCTTGATCGACGTGGTGTGTGATCGCCACAAGGCCGACCTCACGGCCAATCCCTCTCTGGACGACGTGCTGGCCGTGGACGGCTGGAGCCGTCAGGCGGTGCGTGAAGCTGCAGCCCGGCTCACGGCCAAGACGCCGGCTGCGCTGCCGGCGTGATTGCGCACCATCTGCTGCTCTGCGCGACGCCGGCCAAGGCGCTCTGCTGTGACCCGGCGCAAGGAGCGGCCAGCTGGGAGACCCTCAAACGGCTGGTGCGCGAGTGGGGCCTCGAGGATCCGGGTCGCGACGGCGGCATCGTGTTGCGAACCAAGGCCGATTGCCTCCGCATCTGCGCCGATGGCCCCGTGCTGCTGATCTGGCCGGAGGGAATCGTCTACGGCGGGGTGACGCCCGAGCGGGTGGAGCGGATCCTGCGGGAGCACGTCATGGACGGCGCACCGATCGAGGAGTGGATTGTGCGGCGGATGCCGCTTGCTGCTGCAGCCAGCGGGCGCTGAGCTGATCACCCCAGCAACCATCCGGTCCATGGAAGCCGTTGTGGCCTCCCTGCTCGCTCAGCAGAACCTGCAGGCCCGGACGCTGAACCTGCTGCAGCTGGCGGGCGGGCTCCACCGGCACCCAGGGATCGTCTTCGGCATGGACGATCAGGCAGGGGGGCAGGGCGGCGGCACCAGCGAGCAGGGAGGCCAGGGGACTGGCCTGCCGGTAGTAGCTCTCCACCGAGTCGTAGCCCCAGCGCGGGGCGGTGATGGCGGCGTCGAAGGCGCGGATCGAAGCGGGAGCGGGCGCGGTGAGAGCGCGGCGTTCCTCGGGGGTGACGCCGAAGGGATCCGCCAGGGTCTGGGCCACCAGCCGTTGCAGCAGCCAGTGCTGATAGAGGCGATTGCGGGGCTGCTCGATCTGGCGGGAGCAGGACTCCAGATCCAGGGGTGAGCTGATCGTGATCAGCCCATCCAGCAGGCCAGGGGAGCTGAGGCAGGCGTTCAGCAACTTGGTGCCGCCCAGGGAGATGCCCATGCCGAGCAGGGGCCGCGAGGCCGCGAGCTCCCGGGCCTGTCGCAGCACGGGCAGCAGGTCGCGGTTGCTGTTGGCCGCATAGGTGCCGGGAGCCAGGTGCCGCCCGGGGCCGGCACCGCGCATGTTGAGGCGCAGCACGGCGAAACCCGCCTGCTGCAGGGTCTGTCCCATGCGGCGCAGACCCTCGCGGGAACTGTTGCCCCCCAGGCCATGCATCAGGAGCACCAGGGCGCGGGGCTCACCGGCGCTCGGCTGATCCAGGAACCCGAGCAAGCTCTCCCCAGGGGCTACGCCAAAGGCGATCGGGCTGCCGGTGTCGGGGCCGAGGGCATCGCGGCGCAGGGTGTCGCGCAGGGTTTGCAGATCGGCCCCGATCCAGGGAAAACGGGGCCGAAAGGGCGGGAGGTTCAGCGCCTGCAGCAGGGGGGAGGGCTCCATCGGCCCAGTCTTAGGCGGCGCTGCGCACCTCCGCGCAGAGCTGCTGCAGCACGGCCTTGGCATCGCCGAAGACCATGGCGGTTTGCGGCAGCTCAAAGAGGGCGTTCTTGATGCCGGCATAGCCAGCGCCCATGCTGCGCTTGACGACGAAGACCTGACGGGCCTGGTCCACCTCGAGCACGGGCATGCCGAAGAGGGGGCTGCTGGGGTCGTTCTTGGCGTCGGGGTTCACCACGTCATTGGCTCCCAGCACGATGACGACATCGGTGCGGGGAAACTCCGGGTTGATGGTCTCCATCTCCACCAACTGCTCGTAGGGCACATCGGCCTCGGCCAGCAGCACATTCATGTGGCCGGGCATGCGGCCTGCCACCGGGTGAATGGCGTAGCTGACCTCCGCCCCTTTGGCCTCGAGCAACTTGGAGAGCTCCCGCAGGGCGTGCTGGGCCTGGGCCACCGCCAGGCCGTAGCCGGGCACAAAGACCACCCGCTCCGCCGTCTCCAGGGCCATGGCGCATTCCTCAGCGCTGCAGCTGACGATGTGGCTGTAGCCGGCCTCGTCGCCGCCACCGCCCACGTGGGCACTGCCACCGAGGGCACCCCCGAAGAGCACGCTCACCAGGGAGCGGTTCATGGCGGTGCACATCACCTGGGTCAAGATCAGACCCGCCGCGCCGACCATGGCGCCGGCCACGATCAGCAGCTGGGAGCCCACCACAAAACCGGCGGCCGCCGCGGCCACGCCGGAATAGGAATTCAGCAGGGAGATCACCACCGGCATGTCCGCCCCGCCGATGGGCAGGGTGACGCCGATGCCCAGAAGGGTGGAGGCCACCACCAGCAGCCAGAGGGCTGAACCGGAGGGGTTGCCGGGCACCGCCAGGGCGCCGACCAGGGCAGCCAGGGCGATGGCGATGTTGATGGCGTGGCGCACCTGGCTCTGGGTCCAACCCGGTGTACCCAACCAGCCCTGCAGCTTGCCCATCGCCACGATGGAGCCGCTGAAGGTGATCGCACCGACGAAGACCGAGATGACCACCGAGACCAGCTCGACCATGTCGGCGCTGCCGTCATCGAACAGCGCCACGGCCAGGGCCACCAGCAGGGAGGCCATGCCCCCGCAGCCGTTGAACAGCGCGACGGTCTCCGGCATTTCCGTCATGGCGACCCGCCGGGCCATCAACCAACCCAAGCCGCCACCCACCAGGGTGCCGAGCACGATGGCCAGCCAGGCCAGGGCACCGGGCTGCAGTTGCAGCAGCAGACCCGCCACCGCCAGACCCATGGCCAGGGCGGCCAGGCCATTGGCCGAGCGGGCCGAGCGCACCTTGGAGAGCCCCTTGAGGCCCAGGGCCAGCAGCAGAACCGCCAGCAGATCGATCAGATAACCGAGGAAGGGAATCGCGCTCATCGTCCGGCCCCCGACTTCTTGCGGCCGAACATCGCCAGCATCCGGTCGGTGACCAGGAAGCCGCCCACCACGTTGAACAGGGCGAAGCCCAGGGAGATGGCCCCGAGCAACAGCAGGGCGGGATTGTCCTGGGCCTGACTGATCAGGCTCAGGGAGGCCAGCACCGTGATCCCACTGATGGCGTTGGCGCCACTCATCAAGGGGGTGTGCAAGGTGGGGGGCACCTTGCCGATCAACTCCAGCCCCAACAGGCTGCCGAGCAGCAGCACCCAGAGGGCTTCATTCAGGCTGCTCATGCAGCACCTCCAACAGCAACGGGGGATTGGGTGAACAGACAGCCCGCCACGATCTCGTCGTTGAGATCGAGATGCAGGCCGGTGGCCTCAGCGGGTGTGGCGTTGAGGATGTGCTCCAGCAGAGCGGCCAGGTTGCGGGCGTAGAGAGCACTGGCGTGGTTCCCCACAGAGCAGGGCAGCTGGTCGGCCCCGATCAGCTGGACCCCATGGCGCAGCACGGTGGTACCGGGCTGGGTGCCCTCGCAGTTCCCGCCCTGGGCGACCGCCAGATCCACCACGACGCTGCCGGGGCGCATGTGCGTGAGCATCGCGTCCTCGATCAGGCGCGGGGCCGGGCGGCCCGGGACCTGAGCCGTGCAGATGACCATGTCGGCCAAGGCGAGCTGTTCGGTGAGCTGACGTCTCTGCTCGCTGAGAAAACGCTCACTGGCCTGCTGGGCATAGCCGCCGGATTCGCCGGGCTTCTGCTCCAGCTCCGGGGGATCAACAAAGCGGCCCCCCAGAGATTCCACCTGCTCTTTGGCGGCGGCACGCACATCACTGACGTAGGCCACCGCCCCCAGCCTCCGGGCTGTCGCAAGGGCCTGCAGGCCGGCGACGCCAGCCCCCAGGATCAGGGCGCGGGCGGGCTGAATGGTGCCGGCTGCCGTCATCAGCATCGGCACGTAGCGATCCAGAGCTGAGGCGGCCAGCAGCACCGCCTTGTAGCCCGCGATGTTGGCCTGCGAGGAGAGCACATCCATGCTCTGGGCTCGGCTGATGCGCGGCAGCAGCTCCAGGGCCAGGCCCTGGAGCCGGCGCTCCTGCAGACGCCCCTTGAGGGCCTCGTTGCCATGGGGTTCCATCAGACCCAGCAGCACCGACTGCGCCGGCAGCTGCTCGAGCTCGGGGCGTTGCTGCACCAGGTCAGCGGCCTGCACGGCCATCACCACATCGCTCTGGGCCCAGACCGCAGAGGCGGCATCGACCAAGGCCGCGCCGGCCTCCTCGTAGGCCTCATCGGGGTAGCCGCTGGCGGCGCCAGCGCCGCGCTCCACCTGAAAGGAGCAACCGCGGGCGCTGAGGCGGCGCACGGTTTCAGGGGTGGCCGCTACCCGCGTTTCGCCCGGGCGACATTCCCGCGGCACCAACACACGGATCAATGCTGTTCGCCGTCACGTCACAACCGAATCAGTGTTCGCCGCAACAGCTCTGGAGGCAACCGTTCTTCAGGCCGTGTGATCACATCCGCACACGCCCTAGGCCAGCCAGGCCGCCAGGGTGGCCTGGGCGCTTTCAGGCTGATCGCCTTGGGTCGGGCTGGAGGTGATCTCGAGGATGCGGCCGATGCTGGCGGGGTTCTCCAGGGCATCCAGGCAGACCTGGGCCACAAGGCGGCGCGGGATGCTGCCATCCACCTGTTGATCGGCCGCTGACAGGCGCAGGCGCTGGGAGGCCAGATCGTCTTCGGCTTCCTTGAGACCGCCGGGGCGCACCACGGTGACCGCCAGACCGCTCTGCTCGAGCCAGGCCTCCCCCAAACGCTTCCAGACCAGGATCAAGCCGAAGAGGTTGAGGGGATGCCACCAGCGACCGGCGCAGAGGGAGCTCACCAGCACGAGCCGCTGCAACCCGACCGCCTGGGCGGCCTGCAACTGCTGGCGCACCCCCAGGGCATCCACCTTCAAGGGACCCGCCAGATCAATGCTGGGACGCGCTCCGGTGGCAATCACCAGGGCATCGCAACCGCGGAGAGCGGACTCGAGGGCGGGGCGATCCCCCAGCTCAAGCCGCAGCACCTCGGCGCCGCTGAGGCCTTCGGGCAACTGGGAATCGGGCCGCACGATGGCGCGCACCTGGTAACCGCGGGCCAAGGCCTCCTGAACAACACGCCAGCCGGTTTTGCCGGAGGCGCCGGTGACAGCCAGCTGCATGCAGCGCTCAGAACAAGGGCAGAAGCTCCTGTTCTAAGCAGTGGGCCTGGGGAGCTGAGCCCTGGCGGCGCAACTGACGGGCCCGCAGGATCATCGGATCGAGGTCGCACTCCAGCGCCAGCGCCTGCTCGAGGCGCTGGCGCCACTCATCGGGGGTACAGGCAAAGGCGGAACGCTCATCCATGGGCTGACGGGGCGGAAGGCCCGGGAGCGGGGTGATGGCCGGACGGTAAGGGCTCCAGCGCGAATGCGAATAGGTAGATGTGCCCAACTTTTTTGGGCCGATCGCCACACAATGGCGGGATGCCCTCACCGTCGTTCGACCTGCGCCTGCCCAGGCGAGCCCAGGCCACAGGCCAGCCGGCCCCGCTACCGCTGGTGACGCTGCAACCGCGCCAGTGGCAGGTGCAGTTGATCCAGCTGCTGCGGCGCCGACTGGAGCTCGGGGGCAGCGCAGATGTGCTGATCAATGCAGGGCCAGGGGCCGGCAAGACCCTGGGCGCCCTGCTGAGCTTCGAGCGGCTGCTGCGGGAGGGACGCCTGCAGCGCTTCCTGGTGTTCTGCCACCGCAGTTCGATCGCCAGCCAATGGATCGCCTCCTGCGAGCGCCTGCAGCTGAAACTCCAGGAATGGCAACCCGGCCTGAGCGGCGCCGATCTCCAGGATCAGCACGGCCTGCTGATCACCTATCAGGCCGCTGGCCGCAATCTCGAGAGCCTGCAGGCGCAGTTGCAGGGATGGGGCTGGGGGCCCTGGCTGGCCATTGCCGATGAGGTGCACCACCTGGGGCTCGATCCCGAGGAACCGGAGGCCACCGCCTGGGGCCATGCCTTCAGCCAACTCAGCCAGCGCGCCACCCTGCGGCTGGGACTGACCGGCACACCGTTTCGAGCCGACAACCTGGGCTTCTGCGCCGCCCGGCGCATCCAGGTGCGCGACGGGCAGGACTGGGTGGAGCAGATCGCGCCGGATCTGAGCGTGGAGCCGCGGGAGCTCATCGCCGCAGGAGATGTACGCCCCCTGGAATTTCGCTTCCAGGACGGCTGGGTGGACCACTCCCGCCAGGGTGAGCTGGGGGATGCGGAGCGCTCCCCCCTCTCCCAGGAACAGCGGGAGAGCTGGCGGGCCCGCAACCTGCGCCGCGCCATCCGCCTGGGGGACAGCAGCAGCATTGCCCTGCGCCTGCTGCTGAATGCCCGCAAACGGCTTGAGACCGTGCGGCAAGACCACCCGCAGGCCGGGGGGCTGGTGGTGGCGCGGGACATCGCCCACGCCCGGCGCATCTGCGGTTTGCTCGAGGAGGAGGGGGACCGGGTGCAGTTGGTGCACTCCCAGGATCCGGAGGCACCGCAGCGGATGGAGGCCTTCAAGCGCGGCGAGTCCGACTGGCTGGTGAGCATCGACATGTGCGCCGAGGGCTTTGACGCGCCGCGGCTGCGCGTCGTGGCCTACCTGACCACCGTGACAACCCGCACCCGCTTCGTGCAGGCCATCACGCGGGCCGTGCGCATGAACGGTCAGCGCGCCGAGCAAGAAAGCATCCCAAGGCACCCCTCCTATGTCTTTGCCCCGGCTGATCCCCTGCTGATGCAGTACGCCCGCACCTGGTCCCTGAGCGAGCCCTACGTGCTGCGCCCGCGCCCAAGCGAGAGCCCGGAGGAGCCCGGTGGAGCCGGGCGAGGCGGCACGATCCCATTGCAGGCCGTGGAAGACGGAGCTGGCGACGTGATTCGCCTGCGCGGCCCCGCGCTTCCAAACTTCTTAGTGCAGCAATGAATACACATTGATTGCAGCAAAAAGTGCGAACTTCTGCGAATCAACAGCCCAAGGGGGCCCATGGGCCGTCAGGGTTGCACCACGCGCAAGCGAGTCATGAAAAGTTCGATCCAACGCCGTCTCACGGTCGCGATCAACTGGTCCCACACCCGCATCGCCTGTCTGGATGATCGCGAGCAATACGAAGAGAGCTATGCCCTGACAGAAGAGTTCCGCGAATGGATTCTGTGCGTTGACCAGCACCCCGAACTGCTCGCTGAACAGGTGCTGATGGTTCCCGACCTGAGCGCCTTCCCGGGTATCGAGAACAGCAACGAATCCGACGGCCTCCTTGAAATCTAAAGACAATCTTTAGATTCGATTCCTGATTTCGAGCGGCCTGATTCCCGGGCCCTCGACATTCGCGCACGACCCTCTCGCCGGTCCGCCCCGGCGCCCTGATGGGCAACCCGAGGCCGCCCAAAGCGGGGAGACGACTCTCTAGAGTTAAAGCGAAGTCATTCCGCTTTAGCCATGGCAGCTGCTGCTCCAGGGGCCGTCGAAAACCTGGTGATCGTTGGATCCGGTCCCGCCGGATACACAGCAGCCATCTATGCGGCACGGGCCAACCTGTCCCCTGTCGTGATCACGGGTTTCAAGGACGGCGGCATCCCCGGTGGTCAGCTGATGACCACCACCCACGTGGAGAACTTCCCCGGCTTCCCGGATGGAATCCTGGGGCCCGAGCTGATGGACCGCATCAAGGCCCAGGCCGTCCGCTGGGGCACCCGGCTGGTGGAGGCCGACGCCGAGGCCATCGATCTCTCGCAGCGCCCCTTCCGCATCACGGCGGAGGGCCGCACGATCGAGACCCAGGCCGTGATCCTGGCCACGGGAGCCAGTGCCAACCGCCTGGGGCTCCCCAGCGAGGAGCGCTTCTGGAACGCCGGCATCAGCGCCTGCGCGATCTGTGATGGAGCGACCCCCCAGTTCCGCGCCGTGGATCTGGCCGTGGTGGGCGGCGGCGACTCCGCCTGCGAAGAAGCCGTCTATCTCACCAAGTACGCCAGCCGCGTGCACCTGATCGTGCGGGGCGACAAGTTGCGGGCCAGTAAGGCCATGGCCGATCGGGTGCTGGCGAACCCCAGCATCGAGGTGCACTGGAACCGCCAGGTGGCGGACTGCAGCGGTGGGGACTGGCTCGAGGCCCTCACCCTGCGCGACAGCACCTCAGGCAGCACAGAGGAGCTGCCCGTGCGGGGCCTCTTCTATGCGATCGGCCACACGCCCAACACGCGACTGGTGCAGGGGCAGCTCGAGACCGATGCCAAGGGCTATCTGATCACCAAGCCCGGCCATCCCGAGACCAGCCTGGAGGGCGTCTACGCCGCCGGCGACGTGGCCGACGCGGAATGGCGCCAGGGCATCACGGCAGCCGGCAGTGGCTGTCAGGCCGCCCTGGCCGCCGAGCGCTGGCTGACCGAGCACGATCTCGCCGTCACGGTGAGCCACGATCCGGTGGATCCCGCCGAGGTGGGTGAACCCCAGCGCACCGCCGTCAGCGATGAGGCCAACTTCAACCCTGATGCGCTCTGGCAGAAGGGAAGCTTTGCCCTGCGCAAGCTGTATCACGACAGCACCAAGCCCCTGCTGGTGGTCTACACCTCACCCACCTGCGGCCCCTGCCACGTCCTGAAGCCCCAGCTCAAGCGGGTGCTCGATGAACTGGGGGGCCAGGCCCAGGGGGTTGAAATCGATATCGAGGCTGAGCAGGAGATTGCGCAGCAGGCCGGCGTCACCGGGACCCCCACGGTTCAACTGTTCATGAACAAGGAGCTCAAGCAACAGTTCAAGGGGGTCAAGCAACGCAGCGAGTTCAAAGCTGCGATCGAGGCCCTGCTTTAACGGCGGCGGGGGCCGCCGGGGCGGTTACCACCGGGACGCGGGCCGGCATTGGCGTTGCGCTCCCGGTAGGTGATGCGCCCACGGCTGAGGTCGTAGGGGCTGATCTCCACCAGCACCTTGTCTCCGGCCAGCAGCTTGATGCGGAACTTGGTCAACTTGCCCGCCGCCCGGCAAAGGCATTGGTGGCCTGCAGGCTGCTCGAGGGTGACCAGGTAGAACCCGTTGCCCTGTTCCTTCTCGATAACGCCGGAGGTCTCAATCATGCGTCGCTGCTGGAGGCCGATCAAAGTGCACTGCCGACAGCTTAGGTGGCCTCTGAAACCGCTAAGGTCCCGACTCCCTGCTCCGTGCGGCCCCATGGTTCTGCCTCCTCTCTCGATGGACCTGGGTCTGCTGATGATCTCGATCGGGGTTGTGAATCTCTGGAAGGCTCGCCAGGCTTCCTGAACGGCGCTGCTCCAGGGCCCTGACGACACTGCTCTTCAACAAGCCCTACGGGGTCTTGAGCCAGTTCACCCCAGAAGAGGGATCCCGCTGGGGGTGCCTGGCCGACTACATCACGGTCCCGGGGGTCTACGCCGCCGGCCGCCTCGATGCCGACAGCGAGGGTCTGCTGCTCCTGACCAGTGACGGGCGGCTGCAGCAACGGCTCACCGATCCCCGCTGGGGTCACTGGCGCCGCTACTGGGCCCAACTCGAAGGCCTCCCCACTCAGGAGGTGCTCCAGCAACTGGAGGGCGGGGTCCTGGTGCAGGGGCAGCGCACCCTGAGCGCCAAGGCGCAACTGATCGAAGATCCCGGCCTGGCGGAGCGCGATCCACCGATTCGCAGCCGGCAAAGCATCCCCACCTGCTGGCTGCAGCTTGAGCTCCGGGAGGGGCGCAACCGCCAGGTCCGGCGGATGACGGCGGCGGTGGGCCACCCCACCCTGCGCCTCCTGCGGGTCGCGATTGATCTGATGGATGGCGGCGACTGCCTGAACCTTGAGGGGCTCCAACCCGGGCAATGGCGCCAGGTCTCTGCCAGCGAGCAAAGCCGGCTGCAGGCGCTCATGCAGAAAGCACCTCACTCCCCTGGGCGGGGCGGACGGGCCGGTGGCGGGAAATCCGGAAGAGCTGGTGGCGGAGGGAAGGGTGGCTTGGCGCGGCGTTGAGCCGAGCGGCGCAGCTGCCATTTCGGCAACACGGAGATAAGACAGGGCAAAGAGCAGGTGTCTGCCATGGACTACGCCCTTCCCCTCCTGGTGGGTGGAATTGTGATTGGTTTGGCCCTCTACGGCGTCCGCGAACTGATCAGAGAACTGGCGATCGCGATGCACAGCACCGCCGAATAGGGCGTGCAATCACGACTGGTTGTGATCGCAACTGGGTGAGACCATGACCGGGTGAGACAACTTCCGGGTCGCGAGCAACACGGCAGGCTGCCGCGCTGGGCTGCGGCCCTGCTGCAGGGTCTTGGCGCGGTGGTCATGACGATCTGGCTGGCCAGCCTGTTGCCCTATCTGCTGATCGTCTCGCTGGTGGTGGCTCTGCTGTTGATCCCCACCCTGCGCCGGCTGCGCCAGGAAGCGGAGCGCATGCCCTACAACCCCTACGCGGGGACGCCCTTTGAGGGGTTGTTCAACAACCTGCAGGGACGCCGTTCGACCAGACCGATGGTCGATGTCACCCCACCGCATCGCAAATTGATTCGCGCCTTCTGGCTCTGGCGACAGAACCATGGATGAGGCCACCCAATTCATCAAGGACCTCGTCGGTGAGGTGCGCCCGTTGCTGCGCGCGCCGGCCAGCCTGGTGAGGGCCGAGAGGGAGTGGTCCTTCTCCAGCATCTGCGCCGTGATCGACGCCCGCGGCGAAACCCCACAGGTGGTCACCAGCACGGTGGGCACCATCAACTCGGTGGTGGTGGCCAGCAGCGCCCTGGATCACCCCATTCTCCAGACCTTTCTCAAACGTGCCCGCGATGAGGGCCCCGAGACGGCCCTGGCCGCGATGCTGGAGGGCGAAGACGCCGATGACTTTGCAGAGGTCTACGAACGCTTCCGCGAAGAACAACAAGACAAGGGCAAAGCTGTCTGGTCTGTGGGTGATTCAGCAGCCTTTGCCGCCAAAGCCCGAGAGGCCTGGAATGATCAGGAACTGGCCTGCATCGCCATCACCCCAGGTGCCACAAAAGACAGCCATGGGGTGCTGACATTTTCACTGCCTCTCGATTGGCTGAGCTAACAGAAATTGGCTGAGCTAACAGAAATCGAACCAATCCAGACGCCTTTTGATTAGTCATGGATGGCCTCAGACCCCTGCGGCACCTGGAAGCTGGGCGGGGAATGCTGCTGATGGATCGCCCATTTGGTGGCTGCCTTCTGAGCCTGCCAGGCCTGCATCAGTTGCTTCGCCAGCTGCCTGAGCTGATCCGGATCGGTTGTGGCATCCAGCGCCCGATTGAAGCGCTCGATCTCAAACTGTTGGCCAATCGATAGTTCAATCGCTGAAGACATGACAGCTCAACCGATGACGCTGCGAAGCGTATCCAGCTGAACCACGGCAGGCGTAACAAGAACTACCGGATCGCGCCAATGTCAGTGTTTCTGGTTGTAATGATTCTCGCGGCCAGAGGTCCGCGCCCTCGATAGTGAGCGCACAAGCCCAGGTTCTGATGCGTTTCAGCTGGCCGGACCACCTCCAAGCCGCCCGCGCCATCGAAGCGACGAGCGACAGCGAGCGTGGTACGGCCCTGGGCCTGATGGGGATGGCCCTGCTGCTCCTGGCCGAGGACCTGCTGGAGCAGTCCGAGGCAGACAGGCATCACTCCCTTTTGGGGGTAGACCAAGGTCACGTTCGCGAGCAGCCTTGAGTCATCAGAGCGCGGAGGTGCGCGCCATGACGACCCTCGAGCAACGACGCGACTGCCTGGGCTCCACCTGCATGAAGTGGACAGCCAGCGGCGAACTTTCGGCTGTGGATCAGGCCAGGATCCTGGAGCGCCTGGCCGAAGTGGATGAGAATCTCAGCGCGAACAGACAGCCGTTCTCCCCGCTGCTAGGACAGCGGTAGATCCGGAGTCAGGCATGGCGTTTGGCGTCTTCCGCAGCATCAAAAAGCGACTGATCGAATCAGCCTCAAGGCTGACGGTTCCGGGTCTGCGCGCGCCGCGCAAGATCAGCAAGCGCGCCATCAACCTGCGCGATGGCGATGACTTTGAAGTGGTCTGCGGCGTGGCCGGCTGCGTCGTCAAAAAGAAAGAACCGCTCGCCAATGGGTAAAGGTGCCTATGGCGGATCCCCCAGGGATCGCTTCCATTGGCTCGGGTTTATGGGAGACACCCGCGGGAAGCAGCGATCCCGCGGGTTTTTTATTGGCCGCCGCAGTCCGGCGGGGTCCCTGCAGGCGCGCTTAACCCAGAACGTCCTTGAGCTCTCGCACCACCTGCAGCTGCCCGTAGTAGTAGTTCGCGCGAGCACGACGATCGGGATCCTCGAGGCTGTCGAGCGCATCGGGGCCAATGGACTGCCAGAGGTCATGGCCGCAGGCTCGACTCACCTCGTCAACGGCTTCCTGCTCCAGAAGAGCGAGGCGACGCTGCAGGTTCTTGATCTGAGCAATGGCCACGAATCAACCGGTCAACTCAGGGCAATAGTACAAGCGAACCATAGGCGGGTGCCAGGGGTTCAGAAGGGGAGCTTCTTCTTGGCGTCCTTATCGAGATCGGCCTCCATGTCGCGCAGGCGCTTGAGGATCGTGTCGTAGTACTCCTTGAGGTAGGCCTCCAGCTCGGTGGTCTCGCTGGGATCGAGGCCAAAGGCGGCATAGCTCTCCTCCATGGGAGCCGTCAGCGGTTCACCACCACCCATCACCTTGTCGAAGGCGAGGCGTTCAGCCACGTTCACCGACGGCTCAAAGAAGGAGGTGATGCCCTCCATCAGGCGCAGCAGGAAGGGACGAACCCGAATCACCCGGGCGCTCTTGCTGGTGTACTTCTCGCAGATCTGGGTGATCTCACCGGTACTCCAGGCCCGGGGACCCACCACGGGGAAAGCCTGGCGGCTGGTTTCAGGGCGACTCAGGGCGGCCACCGCAAAGCGGGCCAGATCCTGGGTGTTCATGTAAGCGATCGATGTCGGGCTGCCGCTCACCCAGACGGTCTGGTTCTCCAGCACAGGAATCGCCACCTGGCTGATCAGGCCCTGCATGAAGGCCACACCGCGCAGGATCGTGTAGTCGAAGTCCGACTCGATCAGGGCACGCTCCGTGCAGTGCTTGATGTCCATCAAGGGGACATCGCGGTGCTTCTCGGCCCCGAGCAAGGAGAGGAAGATGAAGCGCTTGACGCCGGCGCGTTCGCAGGCGTTGAGCAGGTTCAGTTTGCCGGTCCAGTCCGTGTCGTAGACGCTGCCGGGATCTGTCGCTCGGGCCGTCGCGGCATCAATGACCGCCTCTTGGCCTTCCAGGGCGTAGTCCAGGCTGTCGGGCTCCAGCAGGTCTCCGCGGGTGAGCTCACAGCCCCACTCCTGCAGAAACGACGCCTTGCGCGGAGAGCGCACCATGCAGCGGACCTGATGGCCAGCGTCCAGGGCCTGCCGAGCGATTTGACGACCCAACGTTCCGGTCGCACCGATCACCAGGACCTGCATCAGGCTGAGTCAGAGAGGCCCGAGCCTAGAGGTGAGCCGTTCCGGGACGTGTGCAGCCACGCCCGCCGGGCTTCAGTTGTCGCCTTGCAGCTTCAGCAGCAGCGCGCCACCGGCCAGGCCGATGGGGATCAGAACCCAGAACAGCGCTGCGGTGCCGAAGATTTCCGAGGCCATGACCCTGTGCCGTAACGGCTACCTATTTAGCGCAGAAGCCAGCTCGAGAACGCGCTGAAAGGGCGCATTGCTGCGGAACTGGCCGGCCATGACACCGGAGCGATGGGCCTGATAGCCCTCCTGATGGAGCCGCTGCAGCAGTTCCTCCATCGCGGGAGGTCCTGAACCCAGCCGTCGTCCCAGCTCCGCCAGAGGCCAACAGTGCAGTGGCAGCCCGCAATCAGCCTGCAGCTGGGAGAGCAGCCGCTGAGAAGTCTTTGCGATGGAATCGGCGGGCAGCGAGCCAGCGGCGACCCCCATGGCGGCGAGGCTGCCGGGATCTTGCAGGGGTCCGAGCCAGAGGGGTCCGGAGATCGAGAGCGGCGGCGCCTCGCGGCAGCTGCAGGCTCGCCATTGCCGCAGCTTGAGCAGGCTCTGATGCTGCTGGTCTGAGCAGCCATGGCAGGAGGCCAGCAGGCCTAGTTGCTCCTCCTCCCGCGGCCCGGGACGCCGGCAAAGCTGCAGGGCCGTGCGAAAGGTGCGCCCCTCACTGAAGCTGAACAGGGGACGGATGCCGCGCCCCATCGCCCAGGCCGCCCGTGCCACCACAGCGATCTGCAGGCGCAGGGCCAACTCCCAGCTGGCGGGATGGGCCCGAGCCGCCGCGCCCAGGGAGCGAATGGCGGCGGGTCTGTCATGGCCGGTCGGCGAGCGTCCATCGGTGCTGGCCAGATAGAGCACCCCGCCAAACTCCAGCGCCTCCAGGGCCAGGGGCACCAAGGTGGTGGGGCAGCCAAAGGCATCGAGATCCAGGAAGCCGAAACGCCGTTGCTGCATCAGGCAGTCCGCGAGCAGATGCTGCGCGGTGCGGGCGCTCAGCTCCAGGCGGCAGCCCTGAGCTTGCAAAGGCTCCAGGTTGCGCTCGAGCAGAGGCAGCCGGTCCGCATCGGCGTCATTGGCCCAGACCTCCGCCGCACCCCCCTCCAGCCCGTAGCGCAGGGCGCGGATGCCGCAGCCCGCCATCAGATCGAGCACGCGCAAGGGCTGATCCGCCGCCAGATGCCGCACCAGCAGCACGCCCAGGTCGCGAGAGGGGCGTGACTCGGGGCGAAAGAAGCCCGCCCCCAACTGCAGTTGGGCGGCACCTTCGCAATAGTGAGCAGGATTCGCCGTGTCGGTCACCGTGGTTCCGCCACCGCCATCGCAACTCCAGCCTGCCCCCACGGGGGCCCAGTGGGGAGAGAGCGGCCTCTGGCACTGGCAGGGCTACAGCTGCCACTGGCGGGTGCTGGGTCAGCGTGAGGCTCCCGCCCTGCTGCTGCTGCACGGCTTCGGGGCAGCCAGCGGCCATTGGCGCCACAACGCGGCCACCCTGGTCCAGGCCGGCTGGTGTGTCTATGCCCTGGATCTCGTGGGCTTTGGCGCCTCGAGCCAACCAGCGCACCATCGCCGCAGCCCCCTCGATAACCGTCTCTGGGCGCGGCAGGTGCAGGCCTTCCTGGAGCAGGTCGTTCAAGGTCCCGCCGTGCTGGTCGGCAACTCCCTGGGGGCCCTGGTGGGGATCACCGCGGCCGTCTTCTCCCCCCGCTGGGTTCAGGCCGTGGTGGCGGCTCCGCTGCCGGATCCCACCTTGTTATTGCCCATCGAGACCCGGAGGCCCCGTTGGCGGCGATGTCTGCAGCGCTGGATCGTCGTGCTGCTCTGCCGCCTGCTGCCCCTGGAGCTGCTGATCCCCCTGATCGCGCGTTCACCCCTGTTGGATCTGGGGCTGCGCAGCGCCTACAGCGATCAATCGGCCGTGGACAGTGAACTGCGGCGCCTGATCGCCCGTCCAGCCCTGAGGCCCACGGCAGCCAGGTCCCTGCGGGCGATGAGCATCGGCATGGCCCTCAGACCCAGGCAGGCCACCGCGGCCTGCCTACTGCGGCGGATGCGACAACCCCTGCTGGTGCTCTGGGGCGCTCAGGACCGCCTGGTCCCGATTGAGGTCAGCACGCAATTGGCCCAACACAAAGCCGATCTGACGCTGCAGCATCTCCCTGGTGTGGGCCACTGCCCCCACGACGAGCATCCCGAGCTCTTTCACGAGGCCCTACTCACCTGGCTGGCGCGTAACTTGGTGGACGGTCCGCCTCACAAACAGCCCTGGGCATGAAGCACACCCTCTCGGTGCTGTTGGAAGACGAATCCGGTGCCCTGAGCCGCATCGCCGGCCTGTTTGCTCGCCGTGGCTTCAACATCGAAAGCCTGGCGGTGGGCCCCGCGGAACAGCCAGGCCGCTCCCGTCTGACCATGGTGGTGGACGGCGACGCCCAAACCCTCGAGCAACTCACCAAACAGCTCAACAAGCTGGTGAACGTGCTGGGGGTCACCGACCTGACGCGCATCCCGGCGGTGGAGCGCGAATTGATGCTGGTCAAGGTCTCAGCGCCACCCGAGAAGCGCGCCGCGATCCTGGATCTGGTGCAGGTCTTCCGCGCCAAGGTGGTCGATGTGGCCGACACCGCGCTGGTGATCGAGATCGTGGGCGACCCCGGCAAGCTCGTGGCCCTCGAGAACGTGCTGGCGAGCTACGGGATCCTGGAGATCGCGCGCACCGGACGCATCGCCCTGGAGCGGGAATCCGGTGTGAACACGGCTTACCTGAAGGTCACCAGCCTGGACAAGCGGGTCCCGGCCTAGTTCTCAGGACCTAGTTCGCAGGAGCTAGTTCGCGTCCTTGACCAGGGTGCCGCCCTGCAGAACGGTCGCGCTGATCAGCTTGTCGCCCTGGCTGATGCGATCCACCACCTCCATGCCCTTGGTCACCCGGCCAAAGACGGCGTAGCGGCCATCCAGCTCCGGCAAAGCGCGCAGGGCGATATAGAACTGGGCGCTGGCCGAATTGGGATCGTTCGAGCGGGCCATGGCCAGGGCGCCACGGTCGTGGGGCAGCTTGATGCGCTGCTGCTGACCGGGACCGGCTGTGATCTCGCCGTAGCGGGGAGCCGACTCGCCGTTGAGCAGGATCTCCAAGGGGACGTATCGGGCCTGGCCGGTCGAAGGGTCGTTGAAGCTGCCCGTTCCCAGGGCACTGAGCGGAGTGGCTGGATTGGCGCTCTGGGGGTCACCGCCCTGAACCACAAAGGGGATCGGTTCCTTCACGACCCGGTGGAACACGGTGCCGTTGTAGGTGCCGCGGCGGACCAGATCCACGAAATTGCCCGCGGTGAGCGGGGCCGCATTGCCATCGAGACTCAGTTCAACAGTCCCCTTGGTGGTCTTGAGCTCCACCACGGCGGTGCCCTTGAGGCAGGGAACGCCGGCGGTGCCGCAGCCCACCTGCTGGGTGGGGGACGGTGCCGCACAGGCCACCAGGCCCATGGGGGTCAAGGCCAGAACAGCGGCCAGCAAGAACGAACGCATCAGGACCATCAGACGCCCTCCAGCGGCACACCCAGGAAGCGAGCCAGCTCAGCGCCACCACGCTCGAGATCAGCCAGGGGCATGGGTTCACCCACGCTGCTGAGGGGAAGGTCGCGGCGACCCTGAACCCTGAGCGAGAGGCGCCGGCGCGGATTCAGGCCATCGCGCACATCCACCTTCACCGCCTGAATCTCCTTGAGCGGGGTGGTGATGCTGATCAACTGACGGAAGCCGCGACGGGTCACGGTGAGGGTTCCGGCTTTGCGGTCAAAGCTGTTGGCCCCGGCACCGACATTGATGGCGATGACGGTCCATAAATAGGTGGCCAGCAAAACCGCCGCGGTGCCATAGAGGCCCATCACGAGCCCCTGGGGCACCCAGCTGAGGGCGGCGGGGTGACCGATGGGCAGCAGGTCCGTGCCCAGGTAGCTGGACAGGCTGGTGAGCAGGAATCCAAGGCCACCGGTGCTGACAACGGAGGCCACCAGGACGTTGGAGAGACGGCGGGAGCCCACGACCGACTGCTCCAGCAGATCGGAGGAGGGAGCTGCCTTGGCGGCGGAGGCCGATGCCATGAAGGGCTTGGATCCGATGGGCCTGCCATCTTGGCCTGCCCGGGAGCCAAGGCGCCGGGATGGCTAGGCACTAATACCCAAATCGCAATGGTGACGGGCCGTGTCAGCCCGTCAAAACCCGCCTCGCAGCGCCGATGAACGTTGTTACCATCGCCCGGTAACCCACAGCCCGCGGTTTTTCCCACCCATGAC